>NZ_AXCZ01000113.1 GCF_000767165.1 Cellulomonas bogoriensis 69B4 = DSM 16987 | reverse complement strand
GTGCGTGCGGCGTGGTCGGCCAGCCGGCGCACCTGCCCGGCCGTCGCGGCGTCCAGCGGGCCGAGGTGCCGCGCGGGCGGGGCGGAGGTCATGTGGACCATCCCACCACGCGGGTGCCCGCCGGGCAGACTGGTCCGTCCGGGTGAACCGCAGGCCTTGCCGGGGCCCGATCCGGCACGTCCGCCCCGAACCGGCCGGTCCTCGCGGGAAGATGCCCGGGGGGCGAGAGGAGTCAGGTGCAGGTCGAGGTCGTCGTCATCGGTGCGGGGCACGCCGGGCTCGCCGCTGCCCACCACCTGGCGCGTGCCGGGCTGCGCCCCGGCACGGACCTGGTGGTCCTGGACGACTCGCTGGGCCCGGGCGGGGCGTGGGGCGGGTCGACCCCCGGCGTGCGCCTGGGTGACGTCCGCGACCTGGAGCCCCTGCCCGGCGCGGAGGTCGTGACGGGGGACCCGTCGATGCCCCTGGCCGAGGCCCTGGCCACCTACCACGGGCTGTTCGAGGACGAGCGCGACCTGCAGGTGCTGCGCCCGGTGCACGTCCGGTCCGTCGGCGCGCCCGGCGGTCGGCAGGGCTCCCTGCAGGTCACCACCACGCACGGGACGTGGACCGCGCGCGGGGTCGTCAACGCGACCGGTTCGTGGAGCCGGCCGTTCGTGCCCGCGTGCCCCGGGCGGCCGGAGTTCACCGGGACCGAGCTCCACGCCCGTGACCTCCGCGACCCCACCGCACTGGCGGGGGCGGACGTCGTCCTGGTCGGTGCGGGCACGGCCGCCGTGCACCTGGTGCCGCGCCTGACCGGGGTGTCGGCCTCGACCACGTGGGTGGCCAGGCGCCCGGCCCGCAGGTCACGGACCCTGCCGGAGCCCCGGCCCTTGTTCGACCGCCTGGTCCCCGAGGGTGTCCACTGGGCCGAGGGGCCCGAGCCCGGCACCCACCCCGCCGACGTGGTGGTGTGGGCGACCGGGTTCCGACCCGCGCTGCGGCACCTGGCGCCCCTGCGCCTGCGCGGTACCGGTGGCGCGGTGCTGACCGACGGCACCCAGGTGGTGGCCGACCCGCGGGTCCAGCTCGTGGGCGCCGGTCAGCAGCCGGCCCCCACGAGCCTGAACCGGGCCGGACGCGAGGCGGCCCGGAACCTGCGCCGGCTCCTGGGGTTCTGAGCGGCGCTCACAGGTCGACCTCGTCGCGGGTCGCGACCCGCCAGCTCACCGACGAGACGCCCGGCTCCAGGCTCAGGCGGCTCACCGCGGTCTCGAACACCTTGTCGTCCCGGCGGGTCGCGGCCAGGCGGGCCGTCACGGTCACCTTCCCGCTGGCGTCGATGTCCTCCGAGTGCACGCCCCGCAGGGCGAACCCCCCGGTGGAGACCGCCTGGACGACCAGGGCACGCACGTGCGCCTCGTCGGCGTCCCGGCAGATCGCCTTGAAGTCGTAGTGCACCGGCTCCTCGGGGTCGGTGCCGACCCGGCTGTGCCGCTCGACCGTGCGGGCCACGGGGCGCAGGGCGAGGTTCGCGACCACGATCGCCCCCGCGCCCAGGGCCGCGGGCAGGTAGAGCCCGGCCCCGCAGAGGCTGCCCACCGCGGCCGAGCCCCACAGCGTCGCAGCGGTGTTGATCCCGCGCAGGCTCGCGCCGTCACGGATGATCACCCCCGCCCCCAGGAACCCGACGCCGGAGACCACCTGGGCGGCGACCCGGCTGGGGCTCGCGTCACCGGGCGTCATCGCGCTCAGCACCACGAACAGCGCCGCACCCAGGCACACCAGGGAGTTGGTGCGCAGCCCGGCCATGCGGGCACGCCACTGCCGTTCCAGCCCGATGACGGTGCCCAGGGCCAGCGCGCTGGCGATGCGGACGACGATCTCGATCTCGTTCAGCTCCATGGCAGAGCTCCGTTCCCGTGCGTGGTCGACCCCGGGACGCGCCCGCGCAGGGGCGTCCCGGGGTGCGGCGAGAGGTCTCAGACCAGGGCGGTCGCGGCACCGATCTGGTCAGAGAGGATCGCGGTGGCGATGAGGAAGTAGAGGATCAGCCCGGTGGCGTCCACCAGGGTCGTCACCAGCGGTGCGGACACCACGGCCGGGTCGATGCCCAGGCGCCGGGCCAGGACCGGGAGCATGCCGCCCACGAACGAGGCCCACACGCAGATCGCGAGCAGCGTCAAGGAGATCACCAGGCCGACCTCTGGGCCGAAGAACACCGCGGCGATCGGGAACCCGATGCCCGCGAGCATCGCGCCCAGCAGGATGCCGACCCGGGCCTCCCGCCAGACGATCCGCGGCAGGTCCGAGAACCGGACCTCGCCCAGGGCCATGGCCCGGATCACCACCGTCGCCGCCTGGGAGCCGGCGTTGCCCCCGGTGTCGATCAGCAGGGGGATGAACAGGGCCAGGACGATGACCGCCTCGAGGGTGTCCTCGAACACCTGCAGCACGTTCACCGTCAGCACCGCGGCCACCACGAGCAGCAGCAGCCACACCGCCCGCTTGCGGGCCAGCTGGAACACCGACGCCGCCATGTACGGCACGCCGAGCGGCTCCGAACCACCGGCGCGGACGATGTCCTCGGTCTCTTCCGCCTCGAGCGCCTCCATGGCGTCGTCGACGGTGATCATCCCGACCAGGCGGTCCTCGCTGTCCACCACCGGCAGGGCCAGCAGGTCGGCCTCCTGGACCAGGCGGGCCGCCGCCTCGCGGTCGTCCTCGGCGCGCGCCCGGTGCAGCTCGGGGCACATGAGGTCCGCGACCGGGGTCTGCGGGGCGGCCTTCACCAGCGACGGCAGGGCCACCGTGCCGACCAGGTGGCGGGCGTCGTCGGTCACGGGCAGGACGACCAGGTTGTCCCCGTCGACGGTGGTGCGCCGCAGCTTGCTCAGGGCGTCCGCGGTCGTCATCGCGGCCCGCAGGCTCACGTACTCGGGGGTCATGAGCCGCCCGGCGGAGGCCGGGGGGTACCCCAGCAGCGAGGCCGTCGACTCACGCTGCTCCGGCGTCAGGCCGGCCTGCAGGCGGCTCGCGACCCCGGCCGGGACCTCGTCCAGGAGCCGTGCCCGGTCGTCGGGGTCCATGCCGGCGACCAGCTCGGCCACCCCGTCCTCACGCAGACCGTCCAGGAGCTGCTGCTGGTGGTAGGGGTCCAGCGCCTCGAACACGGCCATGGCGCGGTCCTTGGGCAGGAGCCGGAACGCCACGGCCTGGTCGGCCTGGGGGAGACGAGCGAGCTCGTCGGCGATGTCCAGGGTGCCGGTGTCGTCCAGCCACGCCCTCAGGCCGGTGAGGTTGTCGGTGGTGAGCAGGTCGCGCAGGGGTGCGGGGGTCATGTCAGCTCCAGGGGTGGGCGGGCACCCCTGGACGCACGCGCGTCAGGCCCTGGTCGCGGTCAGCGCGCGCCAGGGCGAGGGGTACCGGTGGATGGGGTGCGGTCGGTCGTACTCGGAGCCGGACTCGGACTCGGACTCATGCCACCACCCCCTTTCGCGCCCACGGCTCGACACCTCACGGCGGAGCCCGGGAAAGGTTCTCAACCGTGAGGCGGGGCGTCAACCCCTGCCGCGGTCAGGCGCGGGGGCGCTCCAGCCCGCTCGCGATCAGCTCCATGACCGAGGAGTCGGCCAGGGTGGTCACGTCCCCGATCTGACGGTCCTCGGCCACGTCCCGCAGCAACCGGCGCATGATCTTGCCCGACCGCGTCTTCGGCAGCTCGCTGACCACCAGGATCGTGCGCGGCTTGGCGATCGGCCCGATCTGCCGGGTCACGTGCGCGCGCAGGGTCGCCGCCACGTCGGTGCCCTCGGCGTCCTGGGCGTGCTCGGCACGCAGGATCACGAACGCCACCACCGCCTGCCCGGTCGTCACGTCGCTGGCGCCCACCACCGCGGCCTCGGCCACCATCGGGTGGGCCACGAGCGAGGACTCGATCTCCGCCGTCGACAGCCGGTGGCCCGACACGTTCATCACGTCGTCCACCCGACCCAGCAGCCAGATGTCACCGTCGTCGTCCTTCTTGGCACCGTCCCCGGCGAAGTAGATCTCCGGGAAGCGCGACCAGTAGGTGTCCACGAACCGCTGGTGGTCACCCCAGATGCCCCGCAGCATCGACGGCCACGGCTCGGTGACCACCAGGTACCCCGACTGCCCGTCCTCGACGGGGTGGGCCTCCTCGTCCACGACCTCGGCAGCGATCCCCGGCAGCGGCGTCTGCGCCGAGCCGGGCTTCGCGGTCGTGACACCGGGTAGCGGCGAGATCATGATCGCGCCGGTCTCGGTCTGCCACCACGTGTCCACCACCGGTGTGCGGTCACCGCCGATCACGCGCCGGTACCACGTCCACGCCTCGGGGTTGATCGGCTCCCCGACGCTGCCCAGCACCCGCAACGAACCCAGGTCGTGCTCGGCCGGCACCTGCTCGCCCCACTTCATGCACGTGCGGATCGCCGTGGGCGCCGTGTACAGGATCGTCACCCCGTACCTCTCGACGACCTCCCACCACCGGCCCTTGTGCGGGGTGTCCGGGGTGCCCTCGTAGATCACCTGGGTCGCGCCGTTCAGCATCGGGCCGTACACCACGTAGCTGTGACCCGTGACCCAGCCGACGTCGGCCGTGCACCAGTACACGTCCGTCCCGGCCTTGAGGTCGAACACGTTCAGGTGCGTGAACGCCGTCTGCGTCAGGTACCCGCCCGTGGTGTGCAGGATGCCCTTGGGCTTCCCGGTGGTGCCCGAGGTGTACAGGATGAACAACGGGTGCTCGGCGCCGACCGGCACCGGCACGTGGGACTCCTCGGCGGCCTCCAGGGCCTCGTGCCACCACACGTCCCGCCCGTCCGTCCACGCCACGTCCTGCCCGGTGCGGCGCACCACCAGCACGTGGCGCACGCTCGCCCCACCGTCCTCCAGCGCCTCGTCCACCGCGGGCTTCAGGGCGGCGGTCGACCCGCGCCGGTTGCCCCCGTCGGCGGTGATCACCGCGACCGCCTCGGCGTCCTCGATGCGCGAGCGCAGCGCCTCGGCCGAGAACCCGCCGAACACCACCGAGTGCACCGCCCCGATGCGCGCGCACGCCAGCATCGCGAACACCGCCTCGGGAATCATCGGCAGGTAGATCGCCACCCGGTCACCGGTCCGCACCCCCAGCGCCGTCAGGGCGTTCGCCGCCCGCGAGACCTCGCCCAGCACCTGGGCGTAGGTGTAGGTGCGCCGGTCCCCGGGCTCGCCCTCGAACAGCAGCGCCGCCCGCTCTCCGTGACCCGCGTCCACGTGCCGGTCCACCGCGTTGTAGCAGGCGTTCAGGGTGCCGTCGGCGAACCACCGGGCCACCGGCGCCCCCGACCAGTCGAGCGTCTCGGTGAAGTCCGTGGACCATGTCAGCAGGTGACGGGCCTGCTCGGCCCAGAACGCCGGACGGTCCGCCTCGGCCCACGCGGCGAGCTCGGGGGTGGCGTTGGCCCGGGCGGCGAACTCCGGGTCGGGCGGGAACCTGAGGTCCTGGGCAGACGACTCGGTCACGGGTCCTCCTGTGCGCAACGGCGGTGGTGCGGTCAGGCCGGTCACGGACCGGTCACAACGGATCGTAGACGCGCAGAGGCCAAGACGGGACCAAAGTCCCTTCACCTGCTCCCTCACCGACGTCGACATGCCCGGACTGCGACGGTTGGCGTGCCCCGGCGCAGGTCGGGCGGACGTCCACCCGACCGCCGTGACAAAGGTCCCCCGAAACCGCTGCCGTCACCGGGAACCATGGGATGACACCGCCGCCCAGGGCGCGCACCCGTGGAGGACTGATGAACCTGCTCGACCGCAGCCGCACCATCGCGCCTGCCGGATACAACCGGTGGCTCGTCCCACCCGCCGCGCTCGCGGTGCACCTGTCCATCGGGCAGGTCTACGCCTTCAGCGTGTTCAAGAACCCGCTCGTCGACAGGTTCGACGCGAGCATGACCTCGGTCGCGATCATCTTCTCGATCGCGATCGTGATGCTCGGCCTCTCGGCGGCGTTCGGCGGCAAGTGGATGGAGCGCAACGGCCCCCGCAAGGCCATGGCCGTCTCCGCGCTCTTCTGGGTCAGCGGGTTCATGGTCGCTTCCGTCGGGGTGCAGCTCGGGCAGCTGTGGATCGTGTACCTCGGCTACGGCGTCCTCGGCGGCATCGGTCTGGGCATCGGCTACATCTCACCGGTGTCCACCCTGATCAAGTGGTTCCCCGACCGCCCGGGCCTGGCCACCGGCCTGGCGATCATGGGCTTCGGCGGCGGGGCGATGGTCGCCTCCCCCCTGACGGTCCGGCTCCTGGACGCCTACGGGGCCACACCGGCTGAGGCGCTCGTGCCCACCATGCTGACCCTTGCGGCGATCTACGCCGTCCTCATGACCGCGGGTGCGGTCGTGATCCGCGTCCCCGCACCCGGGTGGAAGCCCGAGGGGTGGACCCCCAAGCCCAAGAAGAACGCGATGCAGACCCAGAACGACGTCCGCGTCGCCAAGGCCGTCCGCACCCCGCAGTTCTACCTGCTGTGGATCGTGCTGTTCACCAACGTCACCGCCGGCATCGGGATCCTCGAGCAGGCCTCCCCGATGATCCAGGACTTCTTCACCTCGGTGACCCCGGCCACCGCCGCCGGCTTCGTGGGCCTGCTGTCCCTGGCGAACATGGGCGGCCGGGTCGTGTGGTCCTCGGCCTCCGACGCCCTGGGACGCAAGCGCATCTACGTGATGTACCTGGGCGTCGGGGCGCTCCTCTACGCCGTCCTGGCCACCACGAGCGGTGCCTCGATCGCGTTGTTCGTGGTCGTCACGTTCTTGATCGTCAGCTTCTACGGCGGTGGGTTCGCCACCATCCCGGCCTACCTCAAGGACCTGTTCGGCACCCTGGAGGTCGGCGCCATCCACGGTCGCCTGCTGACCGCGTGGTCGGCCGCCGGGATCGCCGGGCCACTGATCGTCAACTCGATCGCCGACGCCCAGGCGGCCCGCGGCGTCGAGGGTGCCGCCCAGTACCTGCCCTCCCTCGTGGTCATGACCGGCGTCCTGATCATCGGCTTCATCGCCAACATGCTCGTGCGACCGGTCGACGCCAAGCACCACGAGCCCACCAGCGCGACCCCGGACGACGGCCCCCGGGCCGAGACCCCCGAGCTCGCCGCAGCCACGAAGGAGGCCTGACATGCCTGCTGCCGAGAACACCACCCAGGCCGCGGACGCCGCCCCCGCGACTCAGGCCTCTGCGGGCGCACCGATCCGCGTCATGGCGTTCGCCCTGTGGGGCGTGGTCGGGACGCTGCTCGGGTACGGGGTCCTGCAGACCGCGATCAAGGCCGCTGCCCTGTTCGGCTGAGTGGACCACCACGGCGGAACACACGTGCGCCGCGTGGCGTTCTGCAGGGCATGAGCCGCCTGTTCACGCCCCTGACCCTGCGCGGGGTCACCGTCCGTAACCGGGTCTGGTTGGCGCCCATGTGCCAGTACTCCGCCCAGGACGGGATGCCGGGGCCGTGGCACCTGGTCCACCTGGCGGCACGAGGCACGGGCGGTTTCGGTCTGGTCATGACCGAGGCCGCCGCCGTGCTGCCCGAGGGGCGGATCACCCCGCAGGACGCCGGGATCTGGGACGAGGCGCACGTCCAGGGCTGGCGGCAGGTCACCGACGCCCTCCACGCCCAGGGCGCCACCGCGGCCGTCCAGCTGGCCCACGCCGGGCGCAAGGCCTCCACGCACCGGCCCTGGGACGCGAGGACGGGCAGCGTCCCCGCGGCCGACGGCGGGTGGCCCACCGTCGGCCCCTCCGAGGTGCCGTTCGACGGGCTCGACGCCCCGGGCGAGCTGTCACCGGGTGGGATCGAGCAGGTGGTCGACGCGTTCGCGCTCGCGGCGGCCCGTGCGGTGCGCGCCGGGTTCGACGTCGTCGAGGTCCACGCCGCGCACGGCTACCTGCTGCACCAGTTCCTGTCACCGTTGTCCAACCACCGGCGGGACGACTACGGCGGCACCCTGCAGAACCGGGCCCGCCTCCTGCTGGACGTCGCGGGGGCGGTGCGGGTCGCGCTGCCCGACGACGTGCCCCTGCTGGTACGGGTCTCGGCCACGGACTGGGTCGAAGGTGGCCTGACGGTCCAGGACGTGGGCACGGTCGCCACGTGGCTCGCGGCGCTGGGGGTGGACCTCGTCGACGTGTCCAGCGGCGGTAACGTCCCGGCGCGCATCCCCGTGGGGCCCGGGTACCAGGTGCCGTTGGCGCGGTCGGTGCGGGCGGCGTCCGGCCTGGCCGTCAGCGCCGTCGGGATGATCACCTCGGGCGCGCAGGCCGAGCAGGTGCTCGTGGACGGGGCCGCCGACGCGGTGATGATCGGACGTCCGGCCCTGCTGGACCCCATGTGGGCTCTCCGCGCCGCCCGCGAGCTGGGTGTCGCACCGGACGCGGACGGTCCTGCGCCCGTGCCTGCGCAGTACCTGCGCGGGGCGTGGACCTGACGTCGTCGGGATCAGCGGGGCGCCGCGGCCAGGTCGAGCAGCCAGCGGGCGCCGCGCACCTGGGCGCCGTGGTCCTGCACCCGTCGGCGCAGCTCCCGGTCGGACGTCACGACCACGACGTCGCGGCCCTCCCGGGCGTGCACCTGCTCCACGATGCAGTCGTCCCCGGAGCCCTCGGCGCGCACCACGGTGATCCCCGACGCGTGCGCGTCGTCCGTGCCGTCCGTGCGCCGTGCCGCCCCCTCGAGCACCACGACGACCTCGCCCCACGGCCCGGAGCCGTCGCGGGTGCCTGAGCCGTCCTCACCGGGTGCCACGGCCGTCAGCGGGACCAGGTCCGCGAGCAGGCGCGTGGCGGCCCCCGCCCG
>NZ_AXCZ01000112.1 GCF_000767165.1 Cellulomonas bogoriensis 69B4 = DSM 16987 | reverse complement strand
CCGGCGGCGTCCCCCGCCGCCGCCCCTCAGGCCCCACGCCCGCTCCCGACCGATGACGACGTCGCCGACACCGGGGAGGTCCCCCTCGTGCCCCACCCACCTGCTCCGCGCACCACCACGCCCGGCCCGCACGCGCCGTTGGCGGACGACGTCGACATGACCCGGCTGCGGCCTGCCCGCGGCAAGGTGCCCCAGGTGCCGCACGCCGTGGGGCCCGACGTCGTCCTGGACCTGACCGACGGGCGCTCGATCCACGTCTCGGGCCCGGTGCTGGTGGGGCGCAACCCGACCCCGCGGGCAGGTGAGGAGGACAGCACGCTGGTCGCGGTCGACGACCCCGGGCGCTCGGTCTCCAAGACCCACCTGCAGCTCGGTCTGGACCGCAACGGGGTGTGGGTGCGGGACCGGAACTCGACCAACGGGACGGTCGTGACCCTCGTCGACGGGCAGCAGATCCTGTGCGGCAGCGAGCAGCAGGTGCGGCTCGTCCCGGGCTGCTCCGTGGCGTTCGGCGACCACGGCTTCGCGGTGCGTCACCTCGAGCCGGCGCCGGGCCCCACCGACGGGTCGGCCCAGGGCCCGACCTGACCTTCGAGCGGTGCCTCCGGGAGCCGGTCGCCGTCGGGGGCCGGTCGACGTGCACGTCGCCCGGCCCGGACGCCATCCAGGCTCAGCAGCACCAGGGCGCACCAGACCAGGGCGAAGCCCCACCAGCGCACCGCCGGCATCGGCTCGGTGAGCACGAGCACGCCGATGACCAGCTGCATGGTCGGCGCCAGGTACTGGAGCATGCCGAGGACGCTGAGCGGCAGGCGCCGGGCCGCAGCACCGAAGAGCAGCAGGGGAACGGCGGTGACGACTCCCGAGACCGCCAGGGCGACGTCCATCCCCACCCCGTGGGCGCCGAACGCACCGGCCCCGCCCAGCATTAGCAGGTACGTGAGTGCCACGGGCGCCAGGACCGCGGTCTCCACCGCCAGGCTCGTCAGGGCCGGGACCTGCCGGCCGACCCGGTTCTTGATCAACCCGTACAGGGCGAACGACGTGGCCAGCACCAGAGCGACCCACGGGAGCCTGCCGGTGCCGACGCTCAGCACGACGACGGCGCTGAGGCCGAGCGCGAGCGCGCACCACTGGGCCGGTCGCAGGCGCTCACCCAGGACGACCACCGCCAGGGCCACCGTGAGCAGGGGGTTGATGTAGTAGCCGAGGGCGGCGTCGACGGCGTGCCCGGTGAGGACCCCGTGGACGAACGTCAGCCAGTTGATCGCGACGAGCACGGCCGCGGCGGCGAGGAGCGCGAGGGTCCGGGGCCGCCTCAGCACCTGGGCCAGGGTGTGCCAGGTGCGGGTCAGCGCGATCGCCAGCAGGCAGAACACCAGCGACCACACGATCCGGTGGGCGATGATCTCGACCGCGCCCGCGGGTTCCAGGAGGGGGAAGTACAGCGGTAGCAGCCCCCACAGCAGGTAGGCGGCGAGCCCCAGGCCGAGCCCGTGGCGGGCCGAGGGTGAGGGGGAGGGGGCGGGTGGCACGAGGGAAACCTACGCCTGTGCCGGGCGCCGGGCCCCGCCGGTCACCCGGGGGCGTGTCCGGGTGGTGACCGTCGCGTGCTCCCGGGGGCGTGTGCGCGCCTACACTGTGCCGGTCGTCCCGGCTGCCGTCAGCCGCGCCGGGTCCACCGTCGTCCGGAAGGCATCCCTGTCCGTGAGCACAACACTGCGTGTCGCCGTCGTCGGCGCCGGTCCTGCCGGGATCTACGCCGCCGACATCCTGTCGAAGTCCGGTGTCGAGGTCTCGATCGACCTGTTCGAGCGGCTCCCGGCCCCGTTCGGCCTGGTCCGCTACGGGGTCGCCCCGGACCACCCCCGGATCAAGCAGATCATCGTGGCCCTGCACAAGATCCTCGAGCGGGGTGACATCCGGCTGCTCAGCAACGTGGACTACGGCGCCGACCTGTCCCTGGAGGAGCTCCGGCGCTTCTACGACGCGGTGATCTTCTCCACCGGTGCCATCAAGGACGCCGAGCTGCGCATCCCCGGGATCGAGCTGCCGGGCTCCTACGGGGCGGCGGACTTCGTCTCCTGGTACGACGGGCACCCGGACGTGCCGCGCACCTGGCCCCTGGAGGCCGAGCAGATCGCGGTGATCGGGGCGGGGAACGTGGCCCTGGACGTGGCGCGGATCCTGGCCAAGCACCCCGAGGACCTGCTGCCGACCGAGATCCCCGAGAACGTCTACGAGGGTCTCAAGCGCAACCCGGTGACGGACGTGCACGTGTTCGCCCGGCGTGGGCCGGCTCAGGTGAAGTTCAGCCCGTTGGAGCTGCGCGAGCTCGGTCACGTCCCGGACGTCGACGTCATCGTCTACCCGGAGGACTTCGACTTCGACGAGGGGTCGATGGCTGCCATCCACTCCTCGAACCAGACCAAGCAGGTCGTCAAGACCCTCACGGACTGGACCCTGAAGGAGCCGGAGGAGCTGACCGCCAGCCGGCGCATCCACCTGCACTTCCTGCACCGTCCGGCGGCCGTCACCGGTGACGGGAAGGTCGAGGGGCTGCGCACCGAGCGCACCGCCCTCACCGGCGACGGGACGGTCACCGGGACGGGCGAGATGCACGAGTGGCCGGTGCAGGCGGTGTACCGGGCGGTGGGGTACTTCGGCTCACCGCTGCCGGGCATCCCGTTCGACGACGTCGCCGGTGTCATCTCCAACCGTGAGGGCCGGGTCGTCCAGGCCGACGGCGAGCCCATGCCCGGGGTGTACACCACGGGGTGGATCAAGCGTGGCCCGGTCGGCCTGATCGGGCACACCAAGTCCGACGCGACGGAGACGATCAAGCACCTGGTGGCGGACGCCGAGTCCCTGGACCGTGCCCCCGAGCGCGACCTGGACGCGGTGACCGACCACCTGAAGGCCAAGGGCGTGCACTACGCGGAGTGGTCGGGCTGGATGCTCCTGGACGCCTGGGAGCAGAAGCTGGGCGCACCCCACGGCCGCGAGCGTGTCAAGGTCGTGCCGCGCGAGGAGATGCTCGCGATCATCCGCGGCGAGGTCTGAGGACTCAGGGCCCGGCCGGGCCGCGCCCGGCCCCGGGGTGCGGCCCGGGAACGTCCGGGGTGCCGCCTGCGTTGTGATGAGTGCACTGACCGATCACGTCGAGGAGGCACACGGGTGGCAGGCCGGCATCTGAACGGGTTGAAGACGGCCGCGTTGTTCGGCGTGATGTGGATGGTCCTGCTGGGCCTGGGCAGCCTGATCGACGGTGGCAGCTTCATCTGGGTCTTCGCGGCCATCGGCGTGGTCGGCACCGCGTACGGGTACTGGAACTCCGACAAGATCGCGATCAAGGCGATGCGCGCCCGGCCGGTCAGCGAGATCGAGCAGCCGGCCATGTACCGGATCGTCCGGGAGCTCTCGACCCAGGCCCGCCAGCCGATGCCGCGCCTGTACGTGTCGCCGACGCAGGCCCCCAACGCGTTCGCCACGGGTCGTAACCCCCGCAACGCCGCGGTGTGCTGCACCGAGGGGATCCTGCACCTGCTGGACGAGCGCGAGCTGCGCGGGGTGCTGGGGCACGAGCTGATGCACGTCTACAACCGGGACATCCTGACGTCGTCGGTGGCGGCGGCGTTCGCCGGCATCATCACGTCGTTGGCCCAGTTCATGCTGTTCTTCGGTGGGGGTGGCCGTGACCGCGGTGGCAACCCGATCGCGATGCTGGCCCTGGCGCTGCTGGCCCCCACCGCCGCGATGCTGATCCAGCTGGCCATCAGCCGCACGCGCGAGTTCGACGCGGACGCGGGGGGCGCGCGCCTGACCGGCGACCCGATGGCTCTGGCCTCGGCGCTGGCCAAGCTCGAGCGCGGTACCGCCAGGGCGCCGCTGCCGGCGAACCGCGACCTGGTGGACGTCTCGCACCTGATGATCGCGAACCCGTTCCGTGGGGGCGGGATGGCGAAGATGTTCGCCACCCACCCCCCGATGGCCGAGCGCATCCGCCGGCTGGAGCGGATGGCGGGCAACCAGGGGCCCATCACCCGCTTCTGACCGTCGCGGACCCGCTGCGACCCGCCCCGCCGTCCGGGACGGGTCGCAGGGGCCGCGTGTCAGCGGTAGTTCACGAACTGCAGGGCGACGTCCAGGTCGGACTCCTTGAGCAGCGTGATGACGGTCTGCAGGTCGTCACGGCTCTTGCTGGACACGCGCAGCTCGTCGCCGGTGATCTGCGTCTTGACGCCCTTGGGGCCCTCGTCCCGGACGATCTTGGCGATCTTCTTGGCGTTCTCGCCGGACAGGCCCTCCTTGATGGCGGACTCGAGCCGGTACTCCTTGCCCGAGGCCTTCGGGTCGCCGGTCTCGAGGGCCTTGAGCGAGATGCCGCGCTTGACCAGCCTGGTCTGGAAGACGTCCAGGACGGCCTTGACCCGCTCCTCGGAGTTGGCCACCATCACGACCGAGTCCCCGCTCCAGCTGATGGAGGCGCCGACGTTCTTGAAGTCGTACCGCTGGGAGATCTCCTTCGAGGCCTGGTTCAGCGCGTTGTCGACCTCCTGCCGGTCGACCTTGCTGACGACGTCGAACGAGGACTCCGATGCCATGTCTCCTCCTGAGGCGTGAGCGTGTGGTCCGCGACGGTCCGCGGACTTGGTATCCTTCCATCCGTACGGCTGGGACGACCAACGCCCGCCGCGCACCCGGCAGGTTGCCCGAGCGGCCAAAGGGAGCTGACTGTAAATCAGCCGCGTAAGCTTCGGGGGTTCGAATCCCTCACCTGCCACCATCCGACCGACGCGGGGTGCCCCATGGGGCGCCCCGCGTTCGTCGTTCCCGGCCCGTTGCGCCCGCGCCCCGGGCCGGTGCGGGCGTACGGGAAGCCTGGTCCGGCACCGATTTCGCACCTGGGCCCGGACGCGTGTACTCTGGCACGCGCTGCCCCGATAGCTCAGTCGGCAGAGCGTCTCCATGGTAAGGAGAAGGTCAAGGGTTCGATTCCCTTTCGGGGCTCTGTTGGTGCCTGGGCGCCCAGAACGGTTCGCCGTGCTGGGCGCTCGGTGCCGATACGGCGGGGTAGCTCAGGTGGTTAGAGCACACGGCTCATAATCGTGGTGTCGCGGGTTCGAGTCCCGCCCCCGCTACCACAGTGACAACGGCGCGCTGGTCGACCTCCCGGCCGGCGCGCGCACGACGATCCAGGCGCTGCGCGCAGCGCGAGAGGTGGCAAGACCGTGGCCAGCAAGAGTCAGGACGTCCGTCCGAAGATCACGCTCGCCTGCGTGGACTGCAAGGAGCGGAACTACATCACCAAGAAGAACCGGCGCAACAACCCGGACCGCCTGGAGATGAACAAGTTCTGCCCGCGCTGCAGCAAGCACACCGCGCACCGCGAGACCCGCTGACCCAGGCCAGGGGCCACGGCGACGATGGGCGTGAACGCTGCGTACGCGGGGCGGGAGTACCCCGCGAGCGAGCCGTACCTGGTCGGTCGCGAGCACCTGCGGGAGTTCGCCGGCACCGTCGGCGCTGAGCACCCTGCCCATCACGACGTCGACGCGGCGCGGGCCCTCGGGCACCGGGACGTGGTGGCTGCCCCGACCTTCGCCGTGGTCCTGGCCCAACGGGCCGAGGCCCAGCTGATCGGCGACCCGGAGGCCGGGATCGACTTCAGCCGCGTCGTGCACGCGGACGAGCGGTTCACCCATCACCGCCCCGTCTGCGCCGGCGACGAGCTCGTCACCACGCTGCACGTGGACTCGATCACCGAGCGCGCCGGGCTGTCGATGGTGACGACCCGGTGCGAGATCACCGACACGCAGGGCTCTGCGGTCGCGACGGTCCGCTCGACCCTGGCGGTCCGGGGTGAGGGCTCGTGAGCGCCCCCCGCCTGGACGACGTCCACGTCGGTGACGTCGTCGGCACCCGCCGGATCGAGGTCGACCGCGCTCGCCTCGTCCGGTACGCGGGGGCGAGCGGCGACCTCAACCCGATCCACTGGAACGAGCGCGTCGCGGCCGACGTCGGTCTGCCGGGAGTCATCGCGCACGGGATGTTCACCATGGGCGCGGCCGTCGGCCTCGTCACCGACTGGGCCGGCGACCCGGGTGCCGTGGTCGACTACGGCGTGCGCTTCACGCGACCCGTGCCGGTGCCCGACCCGGGGGCGGCAGTGCTCGACGTGACCGCGACCGTCGGCGCGGTCGACGTCGAGGCCGGGACGGTCAGGGTCGACCTGACCGTCACCCTGGGCACGGTCAAGGTGCTGGGCAAGGCCCAGGTCGTCGTCCGCCTGGCCCGCTAGCCGCACGCCGGTCCGCACGCCGGACGCACCGGCGTGCGGGTCCGTTCAGCGTGGCGGGCCGGTGGTGGTGCCGACCCGCAGCGTGACGTCCAGGGTGACGGTCTGCGGTTCCTCGCCGGCGAGCACCGCTGCGACCGCCTCGCCGAGCGCCTGACCCTTGGCTGCCAACGGCTGGTCCACGGTCGTGAGGACGTCGGGTGCGATCCACGGCAGGTCCAGCCCGTCGAACCCCGCCACGGACACGTCCTGCGGGACGCGCAGGCCGAGGTCGCGTGCGGCGAGCAGCACCCCGGCGGCCAGCAGGTCCGACTGGGCGACGACCGCGGTGGGGGGGTCGTCGACG
Organism: Cellulomonas bogoriensis 69B4 = DSM 16987; assembly: GCF_000767165.1. Taxonomy (GTDB): domain Bacteria; phylum Actinomycetota; class Actinomycetes; order Actinomycetales; family Cellulomonadaceae; genus Actinotalea; species Actinotalea bogoriensis. The sequence goes on along the minus strand of NZ_AXCZ01000112.1, from coordinate 2,194 downwards.
TCGAGCAGCAGCCGACCCGCGGCCTGGCCCTCCTCGACCAAGGACGCCCCGGCCTCGACCACCGCGGTGGGTGCCACCCCGGCGTCGGCCAGGCCCTGGAGCCGGTTGCGGGTCGGGGCCCAGTCCAACTCGCCCATCCGGTCGGCGTCCACGACTGCGCAACGCCGTGGCCCACCGAAGGGAAGGGCGACCACGGCCACCCGTTCGTGCCCCAACGACCGCAGGTACGCACCGAGCTCGGCCGTCCCGCGGCGGTCGTGGATCCCGACCAGCGGCACGTCCGGGAGTGAGGGGCCCTCGCCGATGACCATCGGCACACCGCGGCGTTGCAGGGCCTCCCGGATGGGGTCCTGGGTGCGTGAGCCCCAGATCAGCACGGCCACGTCCATCGGGGCGCTCTCGACCAGGGGATCCACCGCCCGGTCCTCCTCGACGGGTAGCCCGGGGACCAGCAGGACGCCGAGGCCGAGCTGGCCCAAGGTGCTGACCAGCCCGTCGAGCACCCGGACCGACACGGGGTCGCGAAAGCTGCGGCGCAGCTGGTCCCCGATCACCACGGCCACGATCCCGGACCGTCCGCTGCGCAGGGACCTGCCCAGGGGGTTGGGGCCCGAGTAGCCCAGCTCGCGCGCCGCGGCGAGGACCTTCGCGCGGGTCTCGGCCGCGATGGGGCCGGCGCCGGAGAACGCCAACGAGGCGGTCGAGACCGAGACGCCGGCCTTGCCGGCCACATGGGCCAGCGTGGGTCGGGTGTGGGCCATGTCACCTGCCTGTGCCGGGGGGCGTCCGTTGACGGACCGCCAGCCTATCGGCACACTGGGAGACGAGCGTTCGAATCGATTCGACCTTGAGGTTGCACCTCGACGACGCCCCGGCCCCGCCGACGTGGCCTCCACCCTCCCCCTCGCCAGAAGAGCCCCATGTCTGCCTCGCCTGCCAGCACGCCCCCCACCGTGCCCGCCCAGCCCACCTCGCCCCTGGCACCCGACGACCCACGGGTGCTGCGCGCCCGACGCCTCCTGATCGGCCTGTACGGCCTGCTGGGGATCACCGTCGCGAGCTGGTTGTCCCGGCTCCCGTCCGTCCGCGAGGCCCTCGACCTGTCCACGGGCCAGCTCGGCGTGATCCTCCTCACCGGTGCGGTCGGCTCCCTGGCGACCGTGCTCGTCGCCGGCGCGATCGTGGTCCGGTGGGGGAGCGTCAAGGTGCTGCTCGCCGCGGCGGTCCTGTTCGCGTGCGGCAACACCCTGCTCGCGGTCGGTCCTGCGGTCGGTCTGGTCCCGGTGCTCGTGGCCGGGATCATCGTGCTCAGCATGTCCTTCGCTCTCGGCAACGTCCCCATGAACGTCGAGTCGGCCGTGATCGAGCGCCACATGCGGCGCACGGTCGTGCCCCAGTTCCACGCCGCGTTCTCGATCGGCAGCGTCGTCGGGTCCGGGCTGGGGGCGGCTGCCGCCTGGGCCGAGGTGCCGTTGCTCGTGCAGTTCGGTGCGGTGAGCGTCGGGAGCCTGGTCTGGCGGTTCCTGACGGTGCCCGGGGCGGTGCTCCCGACCACGGCACCGGTCGCGGTGACCCAGGACGAGGGGACGCCGCGTCGCCGGGGCGCCGGGTTCAGGGCGTCCCTGGGTGCCTGGCGTGAGCGCCGCACCCTGCTGGTGGGCGTGATCGTGATGGCTGCGGCCCTGTCCGAGGGTTCGGCCAACAACTGGCTCGCGATCTCGGTGGTCGACGGCTTCGCCCAGCGCGAGGCCGTGGCGGCCCTGGTCTTCGGGGCGTTCGTGGCGTCCATGACGGTCTCGCGGGTCATCGGACCCCGTCTCATCGACAGGCTCGGCCCGGTGCGGGTCCTGGCCACGTCCGCGGTCGTCTCGGTCGCGGGCCTGGTGCTCTTCGGCACGGCCCCGACGCTGTCCCTCGCCGTGGTCGGTGTGGTGGGCTGGGGCCTGGGTGCCGGTCTCGCGGTGCCCATCGGGATGGTCGCGGTCTCGGAGGACCCCATGCAGGCAGCCGGCCGCGTGGCCGTGGTCTCGGCGTTCGCGTCGATGGCGTCCCTCGCCGCGCCACCCGCCCTCGGTCTCGCGGCCGAGGCCCTGGGCGCACGCCAGGCACTGCTCCTGGTCGCGATCCCGCTGGTCGTCGCCGCACTGCTGTCCGGGCAGGTCCGGCCCCAGCGTCCAGGCGCCGCCGAGCAGGG
>NZ_AXCZ01000111.1 GCF_000767165.1 Cellulomonas bogoriensis 69B4 = DSM 16987 | reverse complement strand
CCACCACAGCCTCGAGTACCTCATCGACGTACCCGACTGCTAGGAGTGATCATGGTCAGCAGGCGACCCCCGTCCCTTGTCCGTGGCCCATCGACGACGCGGCGCGCTCTGCGGCGCAGCGTCGTCCCAGCCCTGGTCGCCGCACTCGCGGCAACGACCGTTCTGCCGGCGAGCGCTCACCTCGCCGCACCCGGCGTCGCACCGGCGGCACCAGCGCCCGGGAGCACCACGGACTCGACCGTGGTGAGCGACGAGATCGCCCTCGGGTACTCCGGGGGCTACCGCGCGCCCTGCGTGCGCAGCCCCCGCGAGGCCGTCCACACCGACCTGACCCTCACCCCCGTCGGTGGCATGGCGTGGTCGCCGGACGGGACCGAACTCGCCCTCAGCGCCTCGGGGATGTTCGGGACCCTCGAGATGGGCGTGATCACGTTGGCGGACTGCAGCTGGCGGGTGCTGACCGACACCGGTCCCCAAGGGCTGTCCTGGTCGCCCGACGGCACGGAGATCGCCGTCGACGACAAGGTCGTCTCTGCGAACGACGGCCAGGTGGTCCGTGACTTCGGCCATGGTGGCAGCCACCCGTCCTGGCACCCTGACGGTGACCTCATCGCTTTCACCGCGCCCGATGGCATCCGGGTGGTCGCCGCTGACTCCGGCGCCCCGGACCCAGGACAGCTGCTGATCCCCGGGGGTCACCGACCGTCCTGGTCACCGGACGGCACCCGCATCGCCTACGGGACCGGGCTACGGGCGGCTCACGCCGCAGCCGACGGAAGCGGCGAGGTCCTGCTCCCCGAGATGTTCTCCTACCCCGACCAGGTCGGGTGGAGCCCGGACGGCCAACGGCTCACGTTCGTGGGGTCCGTCGACCACCCGGAGGCCGGCGAGATCCTGGGGGGCGCGTGCGTCACCGTGACGTTGGACGGCGAGCTCGACCAGATGCCGCTCTCGTCGCAGTGCAACGGCATGGCCCTGCGGCCACCGCACGAGCCCGACCCCACCCCGGACATGACCCTGGTGTACCTGTACCGCAAGAACGACCTCGCTGCCCCGCCGTCCTGGCACAACAGCGGGAACCAGACCCTCTGGCACGTGGAGCTCGGGCACGCGTGGCCGGCCACGCCGGACCCCTCGCTGCTCCCACCGGAGGCCTGCGGACCGGGGTGGGCGGTGCAGATCGACTGGACCACCAACCTGGCACGCCACCACGTACCCCATCAGATCAGCCGCGAGCGCTCCACCAACATCCTCGGGTGGGGCACCGTCGTGCAGGCCGCCCGGCACCACAGCCTCGAGTACCTCGTCGACGTACCCGACTGCCCGTGACCCTCAGGAGGCACCCATGAGAGCACGCCGCTGGCCATTCATGATGCTCGCCACCGCGGTGGCGACCGTCCTCATCGCACCACCGGCCACCGCCCAGTTCCCGGGCGACAACGGTGAGATCACCAAGGTGGACCAGGCCACCCTGGACGTCCCGTGCGTGAGGAGCCTGCTCACCCTTCCGTGGACGCCGCTGAACCTCGTGCCGGATGGCGGCGGCATCGCCTGGTCGGCCGACGGCACGCACGTGGCCGTCGAGGCGACCCGCGCCGGAGGCGGCGGTGACGACGTCGTGGTGATCAGGCTCGCCGACTGCAGCTGGCGGGGGCTCGGCGACTCCCAGCACCGGGGTCTGGCCTGGTCACCGGACGGCACCGAGATCGCCCTGGTGCGGGGCGGGGACCTCGTCGTCGTCTCGTCCCAGACCGGTGAGACGCTGCGCACCGTCGCCGACGTCGGCGGCGTGCATCTGCCCTCACCGACCTGGCACCCCGATGGTGGCGTGATCGCCTACGTGGGCACGGACGGGGTGCGGACCACTGCTGCGGACGGCAGCACGGCCCCCGACGGTGAGCTGATCGTCCCGCAGGCAGCAGGTCCGGACTGGTCGCCCGACGGCACCCGGCTCGCGTACGCGACATCGACCGGGAGGCTCGCGCACTCCACACCGGACGGGAGCGACGAGGTCGTCCTACCCGATCGGGTGCGGGACGTCAGCGAGGTGGTGTGGTCGCCGGACGGCACCCAGTTCCTCTACGCGGGCTCCTACGAGCTCCCGTCCGGACTCGTGATGTCTGTGGTGTGCCCCGTCGTGACGACCGACGGTGAGCTCGTGCGGCAGACCGGCGGCGCCACACCTTGCACCCGCCCCGCATGGCGACCGGTGCAGGGCCCGGACCCGACGCCCGACATGACCTTGGTGTACGCCTACCCCAGGCTGGACCCGACCGCGCCCCCGTCATGGGGCAACAGTGGCCCCCAGCGTCTGATCAGCGTCGAGTTCGGGCACGCGTGGCCGATCACGCTCGACCCCGCACTGCTCCCCCCGGAGGTCTGCGGGCCGGGGTGGGCGGTGCAGATCGACTGGACCACCAACCTGGCGCGCCACCGCGTACCGCAACGCATCAGCAGGGAGTTCTCGATCAACGTCCTGGGGTGGGGCACCGTCGTGCAGGCCGCCCGCCACCACAGCCTCGAGTACCTCACCGACGTCCCGGACTGCGAGGACTGATCATGACCACGACGCGGCCCCCCGCCCCGGACACGACACGACGCTCGTGGGGCACGATCGTGCGGCGTGGCGCCGTCCCGCTGCTTGCCCTGACCCTGGCGGTCACGCCCCTGACCCCAGCTGTCGCCCAGAGCGGAGCCGCCGACGGCACCTCGACCCAGGACGACGTCCGCACCATCATCCCCACCGGTGTGCAGGACGAGTTCGCGGTGGCCTACGGGCAGGGGTACAACGCCCCGTGCATGCGCCACTTCTCCCGCCCGTTCAATGAGCTGACCTTCATCCCGAGCAACCCCGGCGACGAGCTGGCATGGTCGCAGGACGGGAGCATGCTGGCGTTCACGCCGATTGACGGTTGGGGACGACCGGTCGGGCTGGTCGTCGCCTCGCTCGCCGACTGCTCGTGGCACAGCCTGGGGACCCCTGACCTGGCGGGGCTGTCCTGGTCACCGGACGGGACAGAGATCGCCAGCGGCAACCGGGTGATCTCCGCGGCCGACGGGGAGCACATCCGGGACCTGGGCTACACCGGCCGGGACCCGGCCTGGCACCCCGACGGTGACCGCATCGCCTACGGCGGACCCGGTGGGATCCGCGTCGTCGCCGCCGACGGGAGCACCCCACCACCCGGAGAGCTCCTGATCCCCGGGGGCGGGAAGCCGATCTGGTCCCCGGACGGCACACGCATCGCTTACCTGTCCGGTGGTCGCGTGGCTCACTCCGCCGCGGACGGCACCGACCACGTCCTGCTCCCTGACGACTTCGACTTCCCCTCGCGGGTGACCTGGTCACCTGAGGGCGAGCGCCTCGCGGTCAAGGCGGAGGGTTTCACCTACCACGAGTACGACGAGGAGTTCCACGGCTCGTGCATCGCCATGACCATCGACGGGCAGGTCGACAACCTGGTCCTCGAGTCCGAGTGCTGGGACGTGGCGTGGCGGCCCGCACGCGAACCCGACCCGACACCGGAGATGACGTTGGTCTACCTGTACCGCAAGGTCGACCCCGACGCCCCACCCTCCTGGCACAACAGCGCCCGCCAGAGCTTGATGCACGTCGAGTTCGGCCACACCTGGCCCCGTGACCTGGACCCCGAGCTGCTGCCGTGGGGCGTCTGCGGGCCCGGGTGGGCCGTCCAGATGGACCAGGTCGTCAGGCTCGTCCGCCACCGCGTCCCCCTGAGCATCCCCTTCTACTACAGGGACTCCTCGGGTCGCTCCCAGCGATCGAACACCCTGGGCTGGGGCACCGTCGTGCAGGCCGCCCGCCACCACAGCCTCGAGTACGTCACCGACGTCCCGGACTGCACGTAAGCCGAAGGAGGCACCCATGAGAGCACGTCGCTGGACGATCCCGCTGCTGGGCGGTGCCGATGGACGGGACCACCGACCTCGCGCGGCGCGGAGCGCGCGTCAGCCGCGCAGGGCCGTCCAGATGAGCAGCATCGTGACGAGGAACCCGACGACGTAGTTCGCCCACAGGAACCGCCGCCACCCGCGGTTGGCCTCGTGGGCGAACTCCTCGGGCACGGACCGGTACGGCCACGCGAGCGCCACGTACGGGGCGACGAGCACCGCGGCCAGCGGCCCGGGCCAGGGGACGGCGAGCATGAGGAGGCCGGCAGCCACCCAGCACCCCAGGGCCACACGCACCGTGGTGCGCGCCCCGAGCACGGTCGCGACGGACCCGATGCCACCGGCGCGGTCGGCGGCGATGTCCTGCACCGCACCGAACGCGTGGCTGGCCATCCCCCACAGGAAGAACGCCACCAGGATCAGCGCCGCCCCGGCGCCGATGCCCTGGTCGGCCAGGACCAGACCGTACAGAGCCGGTGACACGAAGTGGGTGCTGGAGGTGAGCGAGTCCAGGACCGGGCGTTCCTTGAACCGCAGCCCCGGCGCCGAGTAGGCGACCACCGCGAACAACGACCCGGCCAGCACCAGCACCGACGCGGTGGTGCCGTTCGCGACCAGCCACGCCACGAACGGGATCGGCAGGACGGTCGCCGCCAGCAACGTCACCCGGTGCAGACGCCGGTCCAGGAGCGCGCCCTCGACCCCGCCCTTGCGGGGGTTGGCCAGGTCGGACTCGTGGTCGAACACGTCGTTGATGCCGTACATCAGCAGGTTGTACGGGATCAGGAAGAAGATCGTGCCGATCACCAGGGCGGCGTCCACCCGCCCGGTGGTCATCACGTAGGCGGCCGCGAACGGGTAGGCGGTGTTCACCCAGCTGAGGGGCCGGGAGCTGAGGGTCAGCTGGCGCAGGGTCGTCCCCGGGCCCGCCCCGGCGGCGGTCATCGTGCCCCCTGCCCGTCGCGAGCGGCCCGGTCGCCGGTGAGGTCGCGGGGCCCGAGCAGGTGCCACAGGGCCGGCAGCAGCAGCACCGCGGCGACCGCGTACGCGAAGTCCTCCACCGGTGCCACCCCGATGCTCCACCCGAGGCGCAGGTCGTCGTCGTAGGCCACCAGGCCGGTGCGGATCATGATGTTGTCGAACACCGCGGTCATGACCAGCAGCACGGCCGTCACCAGCCCCACCGCCCTCAGGCCGGGGCGGCCCGTGCGCCACCTGGCCACCAGCAGCACCACCACGGCGACCGGCAGGAACACCGCGTTGATCAGCATGTACGTGGTCACGCGTCCTCCTTGGCCCGGGCCGCGCGGACGTCCACCGGGCGGCCCGCCACCCACCGGGAGGCCGCCGCGTACAGGTTCATCGTGAGGTAGCACAGCAACGTGAGGAACCCGACCTCCTCCACGGGCAGCTCGGGGGCCAGGACGAGACCCGTCATGTACGGGGTGTCACCGATGAAGAACACCCCCTGCGCGATGCCGACCGCGTCCCACGCCAGGAAGAACAGCACCCCCACCACGAGCACCACCGCGGCGCGGCGCGCGTCCTGGAAGAAGAACAGCCGGAACCGGTGGTCCAGCACGGTCATACCGGTCAACGAGATCAGGAGCGCGACGCCGTACGCGACGCTCATGCGCCGCCCCCCGCAGAGGTGGGCACCGGCCCCGGGGCGGGCGCCGACGGCTCGGTCAGCGGGCCCGTGGACGTGTCGCCGCGCAACCGCTTGACCACGAGCTCGGCACTGATCAGGCACATCGGCAACCCGATGCCGGGGATCACCGACCCGCCCGCGAAGTACAGGCCCGCGACCTTCCTGGACGTGTTCCCGGCACGGAACATCGCACTCTGGCGCAACGTGTGCGCCGGGCCCAGGGCCGTGCCACGCCACGAGGCGAGGTCCTCGGCCCAGTCGGCCGGGCCCAGGGTGCGCCGCACCACGACCCGCTCGGCGAGGTCCGGGACGTCGGCCCACGCAGAGATCTGCGCGATGGCCGCGTCCGCCAGGGCCTCGACCCACGGGTCGCCCCCACCGTCGACGCCGCCGTGGCCCAGGCGCGGGTCGGCGGGCACGGGCAGCAGGATCACCAGGTTCTCGTGGCCCTCGGGTGCGGCACCCGCGTCGGTGTCGGTGACGCGGCTGACGTACACCGATGTCGGGTCGGGCATGGTCACCGGCTCCGGGCCCAGGGGCGCGAAGATCCGCTCGAACGTCTCGTCCCAGCTGTCGGCGAACATCAGGCTGTGGTGCGCCAGCTGCGGCAGCGACCCCCGCACCCCCAGGTACACCATCACCGTGCTCGGGCCCGGCACCTGCTTGCGCCACCACCGGCGCGACCGGGTGCGCAGGTGCGGGGGCAGCAGGTCCTGCTCGGTGTGGTGCAGGTCGGCGGTCGAGACCACCACGTCGGCAGGCAGGTCGTGCACCGCACCCGAGGCGTCCTGGTACCGCACCCCCGTGGCCTGGGCCGGCGCCCGCCCCGGCAACGCACCCGCCACACGGGACCGGCCGGTGCGCCCGGACGTGGCGGCCGTGGTGACCGCGAGCGCGCGGGCCCCGGTGCGGACGTCGACGCCGTGGGCGACGGCGAGGTCGTGGATGGACCCGATGAGCCGGCCGAACCCGCCCTGGGGGTAGAGGACCCCGTCGACCAGGTCCAGGTGGCTCATCAGGTGGTACATGCTGGGCGTGAGCTTGGGGGCGGACCCGAGGAACACGGCGGGGTAGCCGAGGATCTGGCGCAGGCGGGTGTCGGTGACGGTGGCGGCGATGCGGGCCTCGAGCGACTGGGTGAGCAGGCGCAGCAGGAGGGGGGCGCGCATGGTGACGTCGCTGTTGGCCAGGGGCAGCAGGGACGCGAACGTGGTGTAGAGGAAGTTGTCGAGCGCGGTGCGGTAGGTGAGGGTCGCGGACGCGAGGTAGGCGCGGATCTTCTTGCCGGCACCGGGTTCGACCTGCTCGAACAGGCGGACGGTGTCCTCCAGGTCGGAGCGGACGTCCAGGGGGTCGTGCTTCTCGTAGAAGACCCGGTAGGCGGGGTCCAGGCGCACCAGGTCGAGCTGCTCGGCGGTGGTGGTGCCGAGCAGCCGGAAGAAGTGGTCGAACACCTCGGGCATGAGGTACCAGGAGGGGCCGATGTCGAAGGTGAAGCCGTCGCGCCGCCAGGTGGCGGCTCGCCCACCGACGTCGTCCCGTGCTTCGAGGAGGGTCACGGTGTGGCCCTCGCGGGCGAGGAGTGCGGCGGTGGCCAGGCCGGCGATGCCCCCGCCGATGACGACGGCGCGGGGTGCAGCTGCTGCGGGTTCCACGGGTGCTCCTGGTGGGTTCATCCGACGGGCGTGGGTGTGGGGTGGGGTGCGGGGGTCCCGCGGTCGCGCAGGGCCCGGGCGGCGACCCTCAGCTTGACGGGCGTGGGGACGCTGACGCGGGTGCGGATGATCTGCTCGGCGGGGGTGGCGGCCAGGCGGCAGCTCAGCTCACCGAACAGGCCGGCGGCGACGGCGACGGCGCGGCGTGCCTGGGCGGGCAGGTCGGCGATGGCTGCGCGGGCGATGCGCAGGTCGTCGTTGATGTCGCAGAGGATCTCGTCCTTCTCTGCCTCGGTGAGGTGCTGGGGGTCGATGTCGGGGAAGTAGCGGCGGCCCAACCGGTCGGCGTCGTCGGCGAGGTCGCGCAGGAAGTTGACCTTCTGGAACGCGGCGCCCAGGGCGCGGGCCCCGGGGGTGAGCTCGGTGTAGCGGGCGGCCCGGACGGCGGCGGGCTCTTCCAGGAGGAACACCTTGAGGCACATCAGGCCCACGACCTCGGCCGAGCCGTACACGTAGTCGGCCAGGGACTGGGCGTCGTGGACGGTGCGGTGCAGGTCGGTGCGCATGGACGCGAAGAACGGGGCGGTGAGCTCGGTGGCGAACCCGGCCTCGCGGGCGGTCGCGGCGAACGCGTGGACGAGCACGTTGGTGGAGTACCCGGTGGCGATCGCCTCGTCGGTGTCCTCCTCGAGGCGGTCCAGGAGTCGTCGTGCGGCGTCGACGTCACCCCCGGCCTCCTCGGTGGCGCCGTCGACGACCTCGTCGGCCAGGCGCACCAGGGCGTAGATGTTGCGGACGTGGACCCGGCACCAGGGTGCGAGCAGGCGGGTGGCCATGCCGAAGCTGGTGGAGTACTCCCGCACGACGAGGTCTGCGGCTTTCTCGGCGACCTGCCCGTACAGCGTGAGCCTGCTCATCGTCCCCATCTCCTCGTCAGCACGGTCGTCCTCGCTCGGCGGTGCACGCTCAGTGGTGCCAGCGCGCCTGGTCCACGTGCACCATCACCTCGTCCAGGCTCGCCCTCACCTGGCCGGTGACGGCACCGAGCACAGGGGTGAGGGCGGACGGCAGGCGGGTCGTGGAGTCGTCGACGGCGGCCAGGTCGGTGCGCACCATGTCCGCGACGGCGTCCGCGGCGCCGGACCTGGCCAGGGAGCGGCGCATGCACGTGGCGGTGGAGTCGTCGAGGTCCTCGCGGCCGAAGTGCGGGGCGACCTCGGCCCACTCCCCGCGGTGGCGGGCATGCAGGACGAGGGCCGTGAGCTTGCCCTCACGCAGGTCGCTGACGTTGCTCTTGCCGATGACGTCGGCAGGGGCGAACACCCCCAGCAGGTCGTCGACCAGCTGGAACGCGCGTCCCAGGAGCCTGCCGGCCCCGTCCAGGGCGGTGACGACGTCGGGGCGGGCGCCACCGAGGATCGCCCCGGCCCGCAGGGGTGCCCTGAAGGAGTACATGGCGGTCTTGGACTCGCAGACCCGCAGGGCCTCCTGCATTCCGGGGCTGTGCAGGCCCAGGCCGAACGCGGTGTCGTCCAGCTCACCGCCGGCCGAGACCAGGAGGGTCTCGTCCATGAGGTCCAGCAGGTCCCTGCGCCGGGCGGCGGGCAGGTCGACGCCGGCGACCAGGCGGTGGGCGCGGCTGAGGGCGAGGTCGCCGGCGAGCACCGCGGTGGCCTCGG
>NZ_AXCZ01000110.1 GCF_000767165.1 Cellulomonas bogoriensis 69B4 = DSM 16987 | reverse complement strand
CGACGTGGTCCGCGCCCGCGCTGCTGCTGCGGTGCCGGCGGTCCAGCTCGGCGAGCGCCTCGGACTGCCGGGCCGCTGCCCACGTGGCGACCCGCTCCCACCCGGCGACCAGCTCGATCAGCGTGGCCTCGTCGACGGCCTGGGGGGAGGCCCCGTCCAGCAGGTGCACCAGGTCGAGCGCGTCGGGCACCGCCTCGGGGTCGCACAGGACGGGCCCGCGGGCGCGCGTGGCATCGAACGGTACATCCACCGCCTCCGTCGTCACCGCCGCCCAGGTCATGGTTCGACGCTAGGCGGGGCCGCCGACGGCCCGGTCCCAGGGACCGGCGCCTGTGGACACCGGAAGCCGTGGACACCGGCACCTGGTCACCTCGGCACCTGGTCACCTCGGCGCCTGGTCACCCTGGCGCGTGGTTACCCCCGCACCAGGTCACCCCGGCACCCGTCGGCGCCGCGGAGCGTCAGTCGCGCGACCCCGTGACCACGCTCAGCACGAAGCTCACGACCGAGATGATCAAGCCCCCGAGCACCGCGGTGCCGAAGCCCTCCACGCGCAGCCCGTAGTCCGTCATGCCCGACAACCAACCGGTGAGCATGAGCATCAGGGCGTTCACGACCAGGGTGAACAGCCCCAGGGTCAAGACGTACAGGGGCAGGGCGATCAGCCGTACGACGGGCTTCACGATCGCGTTGACCAGGCCGAACACCAGCGCGACGACCAGGAACACCAGCACCCGGCCGGTGGTGTCGTCCCCGCCGACGACCTCGAGGTTCGTCAGGAGCACCGTCGCCAGCCAGATCGCGACCGCATTGATGATCAACCGCAGCAGGAAGGTCATGAGCGCATCGTTCCACGGACCAGCACCCCACGCAGGGGGAAGTGTCCCAATTGTGACTGTCCACCGGTACCGGTCCCTCCCGGGGCGGCCGGCCACCGGCCGGTAGTGTCCGAGCGGTACCTGTCGTGCCCTTCCCGGGCCGATCCGACCCGACGGAGGTCCACGTGAGCGTTCCCCTGCGACCCGCCGTGGAGCGCATCCCGGCCTACGTCCCGGGTGCGCGCGCCGCCACGGGGCAACGGGTCCACAAGCTGTCGTCCAACGAGAACCCCTACGGGCCGCTGCCCACCGTGCAGGAGGCCGTCGCGCAGGCGGCAGGGACCCTGAACCGCTACCCGGACATGTTCGCCTCCGAGCTCACCGAGGCGGTGGCCGCCCGCCACGGGGTGACACCCGAGCACGTGGTCGCCGGGTGCGGCTCGGTCGCGGTCCTCGGGCACGTGCTCCAGGCGTTCTGCGACCCGGGCGACGAGGTCGTCCACGCGTGGCGCTCGTTCGAGGCCTACCCGATCGTCATCCGGCTGCAGGGCGCCACGCCCGTCCCCGTCCCCGTGGACGCCGACGGCCGCCACGACCTGCCCGCCATGCTGGCCGCCGTCACCGACCGCACCCGCGCGGTGCTGCTGTGCTCGCCGAACAACCCGACCGGCCCGGCGCTGCGGCACACGCAGGTGGCGCACACGCTGGCCGCCCTGCCCGACGACGTCCTGGTCGTCCTGGACGAGGCGTACGTGGAGTTCGTGCGGGACGAGGACCCGGTCGACTCCCGCGCGCTGCTCGCCGCCCACCCCAACCTGGTCGTGCTGCGCACGTTCTCCAAGGCGTACGGGCTGGCCGGTCTGCGCGTCGGGTACGCGGTCGCCCGCCCCGACGTCGCGCGCGGGATCCGCACCGCGTCCACGCCGTTCGGGGTCAACCACCTGGCCCAGGTCGCCGCCGTGGCCTCGCTCCAGCCCGACGCGCAGGCCGAGCTCGACCGCCGGGTCGACGCGGTGGTCGCCGAGCGGCACCGGGTCCTGACCGGGCTACGCGCCCAGGGGTGGACGGTTCCCGACAGCCAGGGGAACCTGGTGTGGTTGCCCACCGGGCCGGCCACCGCCGACCTCGCCGCCGACGCGGCCGCCCACGGGGTGCTCGTCCGGCCGTTCGCCGGCGAGGGCATCCGGGTCAGCATCGGCGAGCCCGACTCGAACGACCGCGTGCTCGAGCTGGCCGGCCGCTGGCGGGAGCACCACCAGGCCGGGTGAGGCCCTTGGTAGGGAGCCGACAACCGGCCGTCAGATGTTTGTGTCGGTGGAACCACCCACAACCTACGCACCCGTAGCCTACGCTGGCGTAAGTTCGTTGGCCGTCACCTCGGAAGGAACCCCGCGTGAACGAGCCCACCCCGCACGCCCCGGGCACCGACGCCCACGGCGACCACCAGAGCGACCAGGCCCTGGACATGATCCAGCTCCTGGACCACACCGGGCAGCTGACCGCCCACCCCGACTACACCCCCCGCATCACGCACCTGGACGCCGACGCCCTGCGCCGCATGCACCGCGACATGGTCCTCGCCCGCACGTTCGACACCGAGGCCACGTCCCTGCAGCGCCAGGGCGAGCTCGCGCTGTTCGCGCCCGCGCTCGGCCAGGAGGCCGCCCAGGTCGGCTCCGCCTGGGCCCTGCGCCCCCAGGACTACGTGTTCCCCTCCTACCGCGAGCACGCCGTCGTCCAGGCCCGCGGCGTGGACCCCGCGAACATCCTGCGGATCTTCCGGGGCATCGACCACGGCGGGTGGGACCCCGCCGACCACAACGTGCACCTGTACACGCTGGTCATCGGCTCCCACACCCTGCACGCCACCGGGTACGCCATGGGCCTGCAGCGCGACGGCCTCGTCGGCTCCGGGGACCCCGACCGCGACGCCGCCGTCGTCACCTACTTCGGTGACGGCGCCACCTCCCAGGGCGACACCAACGAGGCCCTGGTCTTCGCGGCCGTCAACAACGCCCCCGTGGTCCTGTTCTGCCAGAACAACCAGTGGGCGATCTCCGAACCGACCACCCGGCAGTCCCGGGTGCCGATCGTCGAACGCGGACGCGGGTTCGGGGTCCCGAGCGTGCGCGTGGACGGCAACGACGTCCTGGCCTGCTACGCCGTCACCCTCGAGGCCCTCGAACGGGCCCGCACCGGCGGCGGCCCCACCTTCGTCGAGGCCTACACCTACCGCATGGGTGCCCACACGACGTCCGACGACCCCACCCGGTACCGGTCCGCCGCGGAGGAGGAGCACTGGCGCCGCCGCGACCCCATCGACCGGTTCACCACCTTCCTCCGGTCCGAGGGCCTCCTCACCGAGGAGCACACCGACGCCCTCGCCGCCGAGGCCGAGGCGCTCGCGGTGCGCCTGCGTGAGCAGGTCCGGGCCATGGACGCACCCCCCACCTCGAGCATGTTCGACGACGTGTACGCCACCCCCCACTCCGACGTCGAGCGTGAGCGCGCCTGGTTCGCCCGGTACGAGGCGTCGTTCGCCGACGCGGCCGCGGACGGGTCAGGGGCGACGGCAAGCGAAGGAGCCGCCCGATGAGCATCGAACGTGTGAGCCTCGCCAAGGCGATCAACCTCGGGTTGCGCCGCTGCCTGGAGGGCGACCCCACGACCCTGCTCATGGGTGAGGACATCGGCACCCTGGGTGGGGTGTTCCGGGTGACCGACGGCCTGCAGAAGGACTTCGGGCCCGACCGCGTGGTCGACACCCCGTTGGCGGAGTCAGGGATCGTGGGCACCGCGATCGGGCTGGCGCTGCGCGGCTACCGGCCGGTGTGCGAGATCCAGTTCGACGGGTTCATCTTCCCGGCGTTCGACCAGATCACCACCCAGCTGGCGAAGATGCACTACCGGTCGCGCGGCCGGCTGCAGGTCCCGGTCGTCATCCGGGTGCCCTACGGGGGTGGGATCGGCGCGGTGGAGCACCACAGCGAGTCCCCCGAGGTGCTGTTCGCGCACACCGCAGGGCTGCGGGTGGTCTCACCGGCGACCCCCGCCGACGCGTACACGATGATCCAGGAGGCCGTCGCCTCACCCGACCCGGTGCTGTTCTTCGAACCGAAGGGCCGCTACTGGGACAAGGCCGACGTGGACCTGGACGCCACCGGCTCCGGCCTGGACACCGCCCGCGTCGCGCGCCCCGGCACCGACGTGACCCTCGTCGCGCACGGGCCGACCGTCACCACCGCGCTGCGCGCCGCCGAGGCCGCCGCCGCGGAGGGCACGAGCATCGAGGTCGTGGACCTACGGTCCATCTCACCGCTGGACACCGCGACGGTCGCGGAGTCGGTCCGCAAGACCGGCCGCTGCGTCGTCGTCCACGAGGCGCCCGTGCAGTACGGGACCGGTGGGGAGGTCGCCGCCCGGATCACCGAGGAGTGCTTCTTCCACCTCGAGGCCCCCGTGCTGCGCGTCGGGGGGTTCCACGCCCCCTACCCGGTCGCGCGCCTGGAGCACGACTACCTGCCCAGCCTGGACCGGGTCATGGAGGCCGTGGACCGCACCCTCAGCACCTGACCGACCCCCGCGCACCGCGCGGGCCCCGACCCACCCTGCCGTGCGCAGGGTCGTCCGCCCCGAACAGGAGCGTCCAGTGCCCAGGTACGAGCAGTTCCGCCTTCCCGACGCAGGTGAGGGCCTCACCGAGGCCGAGATCGTCGAGTGGAAGGTCGCCGTCGGTGACACCGTCGCGGTGAACCAGCCGATCGTCGACGTGGAGACCGCCAAGTCCCTCGTCGAGCTGCCCAGCCCGTTCGCCGGTGTGGTCACCGAGCTGCTCGTCCCGGAGGGGACGACCGTCGACGTCGGCACCCCCATCATCACCGTCGACACGCGGCCCGGGGACGCCCCCGAGGACGGCCCGTCCGCCGAGCCCGCCGCCGGTGACGCGCCGGCCGCGCAACCGGCCGGACAACCGACCGCACAACCGACCGCACAACCGACCGCACAGGCGACCCAGGGGCAGCAGGGGCAGCAGGGGCAGAGTGACCAGGGGGACGACGCCGGGAGCGGCGCGGTGCTCGTCGGGTACGGGGTGGTGGGGCAGAGCGCCACCCGCCGGCCCCGTCGCGCACCCGAGCAGGAGGCGCCGGAGCAGCCCGCACCGCAGCAGGCGTCGCCCCAGCAGGCTGCGCCCCAGCAGTCGACGCGGCCGACCTCGCAACCATCTGCCCAGCCAGCCCAGCAGCCGACGGCGTCCGGTGCGGGCCTGGAGGGCTCCCGGGGCAAGGGGGTGCTCGCCAAGCCGCCGGTGCGCAAGCTCGCGAAGGACCTGGGCGTGGACCTCGCCACCGTCCAGCCCACCGGTCCGGGCGGGATCGTCACCCGCGAGGACGTCCTGGCGCGCGCCCAGCAGAACGAGGGCCGCACCCTGGCCACGTACGCCGGGGACGACCAGCCGTGGTTGGCGTCCGGGGTGGTGACCGACGACGGCCGCACCACCCGCGTGCCGGTGAAGTCGGTGCGTCGGCGCACCGCCGAGG
This sequence comes from Cellulomonas bogoriensis 69B4 = DSM 16987, assembly GCF_000767165.1. Lineage (GTDB taxonomy): Bacteria > Actinomycetota > Actinomycetes > Actinomycetales > Cellulomonadaceae > Actinotalea > Actinotalea bogoriensis. Next base: position 3,569 of record NZ_AXCZ01000110.1, on the reverse strand, counting down.
CGATGGTGGCCTCGGCGTTCACCGCGCCCCACGTGTCGGTGTTCCACACCGTCGACGTCACCAAGACGATGCGCCTGGTCGCCCGGCTGCGGCAGGACCGCGAGTTCGCCGACGTCCGCGTCACACCCCTGCTGATCGCGGCGAAGGCCCTGCTCCTGGCGGTTCGCCGGCACCCCGAGATCAACGCGTCCTGGCTCGACGAGACCCAGGAGATCGCCTACAAGCACTACGTGAACCTGGGGATCGCCGCCCAGACCCCCCGCGGCCTGGTCGTCCCCAACATCAAGGACGCCCACCGCCTGGGCCTGCACGACCTGGCCGTCGCGATCGCCGACCTCACCGCGACCGCGCGCGCCGGGCGCACCACGCCCACCGACATGGCCGACGGGACCATCACCATCACCAACGTGGGGGTGTTCGGCATCGACACCGGCACCCCGATCCTCAACCCGGGGGAGTCGGCGATCCTCGCGTTTGGGGCCATCCGGGAGCAGCCCTGGGTCCACAAGGGCAAGATCAAGAAGCGGCAGGTGACCCAGCTGGCCCTGTCGTTCGACCACCGGCTCGTCGACGGCGGCCTGGGCTCCAGGTTCCTCGCCGACGTCGCCGCCGTCCTGGAGGACCCGGGCCAGGCGCTCGTCTGGGGCTGACCCCCCGACCGTGACGAACGGGACCGGCGACCACCGGACGTAGGGTGGAAGCCGTGCACGACCCCGACCCCACCCGCACCTCGACCTCGGCCCGCCTGCCCCTGGCCGGGGTGGCGCTCGGGGCGCTGCTCGCCGCCGCCGCGGTCGTCCTGGGCATCTGGTTCGCCGGGTCGGCGCTGGTCGCCGAGCTCCTGGACCCCGGTGCGGTGGTCCGGTGGGGGCTACCCGTCGTGACCGTCGCCACCCAGCTGACCGCCGCGACCGCGCTCGGTGCGCTGGCCCTGGTGGCGTTCGTGCTGCCCCGCGGTGGCGGACGGTCGACGTCGGACGGGCGGGCCGCGGCGAGCGCGCCCGTGGTCGCGGCCGGCGCTGCGGGTGCCTGGACGGTCGTCAGCGTGATGCACCTGGTGCTCACGTACTCGAGCATCGCCGGCACGCCGCTCACCAGCCCCGAGTTCGGTCCCCAGCTCGGCATGTTCGTCACCGCCGTCCCCCTGGGGCAGACCCTCCTGGCGGTGGTGGGCCTCGCTGCCGTCACCTGCGTGGCGGCGATGCTCGTCACCGGGCCGCGCAGCGCGTTCGTCATCGCCCTGCTGATCGTCGGGGCGCTCGGGATGCAGGCCAACACCGGGCACACCGCCGGGGCCGCGAACCACGAGCTCGCGGTCTCGGCGATGTTCCTGCACCTGCTCGGGGCTGCGGTGTGGGTGGGGGGCCTGGCGGCCCTGGCCCTGGTGCACCGGCGCCTGGGCACCGACCTGCACGTGACCGTCGCCCGGTACTCCACGATCGCGGCCTGGTGCTTCGTCGGGGTCGCGATCAGCGGGGTCGTCAGCGGCGGGATCCGCATCGGCAGCCTCGACGACCTCACCAGCGCCTACGGCGTGCTCCTGGTGATCAAGGTGGTGCTCCTGACCGGCCTGGGGGCCGTGGGTTGGGCGCACCGGCGTCTGGTCGTGCGTCGGCTCTCCGGCCAGAGCGACGGCGGGGCCCGCGCCGCGTCGTGGTTGTTCTGGCGGCTGGTCGTCGTCGAGCTCGCGCTCATGGGACTGGTGTCCGGTGTCGCGACGGCGTTGGCGTCGACCGCCCCACCGGTCCCGCAGGAGCCCCCGACCCAGCCGACCGCGGCAGAGATCGTCACCGGTCACCCGCTGCCCCCCGAACCGACGCTGGAGCTGTGGCTCACCACGTTCCGCTGGGACCTGATCCCGGCACTGGGGTGCCTGGCGGCCGTGGTCGTGTACACGAGGTGGGTGCTGCGGCTGCGTGCTCGCGGTGACGCGTGGCCCGTGGGGCGCACGGTGTGCCTGGTGCTCGGGATGCTCGTGCTGGCCTGGACGACGTCCGGCGGTGCGGCCGTCTACGGGCACGTGCTGTTCAGCGCCCACATGATCCAGCACATGACCATGGTCATGATCGTGCCGATCCTGGTGGTGCTGTCCGCGCCGGTGACCCTCGCCGCGCGGGCCCTGCCGCCCCGCAAGGACGGGTCACGGGGCCCGCGTGAGTGGCTGCTGGGGACCGTGCACTCGCGATGGGCGGGGTTCTTCGCCCACCCGGTGGTCGCGGCGGTGAACTTCGCCGGGTCGATGATCGTCTTCTACTACACCGACCTGTTCCGCCTGGCCCTGACCACGTACATCGGCCACCTGGCGATGATCGCGCACTTCACCCTGGCGGGGTACCTGTTCGTCAACGCCCTGATCGGCATCGACCCCGGTCCCCGACGCCCCCCGTACCCGGTGCGGCTGGTGCTGCTGTTCGCGACCATGGCGTTCCACGCGTTCTTCGGGGTGGCCCTGGTCAGCGACGAGACGCTCCTGGTGCCCGAGTGGTTCGGGCTCATGGGCCGGGAGTGGGGTCCGTCCGCACTGGAGGACCAGCGCACCGGTGGGGCGATCGCGTGGGGGATCAGCGAGGTCCCCATGCTGATCATCGCGATCACCCTGGCGTTCTCGTGGACCAGGGACGACGAGCGGCTCGCGCGCCGCAGCGACCGCGCCGCCGAGCGTGACGGCGACGCCGAGCTCGAGGCCTACAACGCGATGCTCGCCCGGATGGCCGAGCGTGAGGGCACCGGCCGTTCAACAGGCGCGGGCCGCTGACCTGCGGGATGCTCCTAGGCGAGCGGACGGCCCCCACCGTCCACCGACCTAGGAGGCACGACCATGGGCATCGGCACAGGGATCTTCCTCATCGTCGTCGGCGCGATCCTCGCGTTCGCGGTGCGCGACAACTGGGAGGTCATGGACCTCACCGTCGTCGGTTACATCTGCCTGGGTGCGGGTGCCCTGGCGATCATCCTCGCGCTGGTGCTGAACGCCCAGCGCGCCAACACCAGCCACCGCGCGGTGGTCGAGCGCCGCGACGAGGGCACCCCGCCCCCCGCGATCTGACGTCCGCACGGTCGACGCGAGCCCGGTCCGGGTGCCTGGGGGCATCCCGGCCGGGCTTCGTCGCGCACGCCCCAGGTGCCCGACGCGGACCCCGCAGGGCCCGTCGGCTGCCTGCCGGGTCGTGACCGGCTCAGGTGTCGAGCAGGCCGCGGACGATGCTGTCCCCGGAGTGGGCGGGGTCCCCGTCCGGGGGTTCCGCTGAGACGTCCACGACCGCGAAGTCGCTGAGGTCCAGGTCGGTGGGGACGGTGAAGCTGCCCTCCGACCCTTCGAGGATCCCCAGGCTCACGAGCCGGGTGACGTCCCGGTCGATCAACCACACCTCACGGAACGCCCCGTCGGTCTCACCGCCCTCCAGGACGAGGACCAGCTCGCGGGTGCCGTCGTCGGCCTCGTGCACCCGCGCCTGGGCGGTGGCGTCCCACCCGGGCAGGGGCTCGAGCTCGGCCTGGGCGACCACCGGCGGTGCTGTCTCACCGGCGGTGCCGGCCCACCACGCGCCACCGACCCCACCGACGGCCAG
>NZ_AXCZ01000109.1 GCF_000767165.1 Cellulomonas bogoriensis 69B4 = DSM 16987 | reverse complement strand
CGGGCCGGTGACGACCACGGCCCAGGCACCACCGCGGCCGTCGAGCACGACCTCGCCCGGTGCGGGACCGTGGTCCCCCAGCGGGGCCGGCAGGCATGTTCCGCCCGGTCCCTGGTCGCCGTGAGGCCCGACGGTACGGTGCACGCGCGCGGGGCGCACCAGGGGCAGGACGTGGTCGCCCAGGTCCGCGCGCACGGCGTGCCGGTCCAGGTGTGTCACGAGCTCGGGGACCAACCCGGGCCAGCCCGCGGCGGGCCGGCCCGTGGCCCAGCCCTGGACCAAGGGCACGCCCAGGTGCAGCAGGTCGTCGAGCTCTGCCCAGGTCTCCACCCCCTCGGCCAGGAGCCAGGAGTCGATCTGGCCCGAGAGGTCACCCAGGAGCCGGACGACGGTGCGGCGGACCGGGTCGCGGTCCAGGCCGGACACCAGGGAGCGATCGATCTTGACGATGTCGGGGCGGATCGTGAGCATCTGCGACAGGCCGGAGTAGCCGGTACCTGCGTCGTCCATGGCGATGCGTCCGCCCAGGCGCCGCACCTCGGCCAGGACGTCGTCGAGTCCCCCGTCGTGGCGGGAGTCGACGTGCTCGGTGAGCTCGACGACCATCTGGTCCAGTCGACCGTGGGCCAGGAGCGCCTCGCTGACCGGGGTCGAGGTGAGCAGGTGCGGCTCGATGTTCATCGACCAGAACGTCGCCGGCGGCCGCTCCTCGGCGAGCGCGCGCATGGTCGTCACGGTCAGGGCGGTCAGCTCGGCGTCGAGCCCGTGGCGACGGGCCGCGGTGAACCAGACGTCCGGGGACCGGGTCGGGGGTCCGGCGAAGCGCGAGAGCAGCTCGTAGCCACCGACGCGGGCGTGGGCGACGTCCACGATCGGCTGGGCCACGACGTCCAGGCCCTGGCCGTCCAGGACCGTGCGCAGCGCCGTCCGCCACCGGGGGTCGTCGAGGTCGGCCACCGCCTCCAGGTCGTGGGCGCAGGGCTCCAGGTCGGACTGCGACGACACGCGACCTCCCGGCTGTCGAGGGCTGACGCCCGCTGCCACTGGCATCATCGTCCGGTCCACCGGAGGAGATGAGGGATTCGTGACGACGGACAGGTACGGACGGGACGTCCTCGCTGCGGGACGCGCCCCGCGGGCACCGCGGTCCACCCCGACGCCCGCGGAGCCGGGCCTGGTGGTCGAGGAGGTCACCAGCGGCTGGGTCGGTGCGGTGGTGCGGGTGGAGCGGTCCGGAGGGATGCGGGTGGTGGTCCTGGAGGACCGCCACGGCCGCACTCGGACCTTCCCGCTGGGGCCGGGGTTCTGGGTCGACGGCAAGCCCGTGGAGCTCACGCCCCCGGTGGCGCCCACCGGCCCGGGGCGCCCCACCCGGACGGCGTCGGGCTCGGTCGCGGTTCACGGCGCGCGGGCAAGGGTGGCGCGTGGCGGTCGGATCTGGGTCGAGGGACGGCACGACGCCGAGCTGGTCGAGAAGGTGTGGGGTGACGACCTGCGCCTGGAGGGGGTCGTGGTCGAGATGCTGGACGGCGTGGACGACCTGGTGGCTGCCGTCCGCGAGTTCGCACCAGGCCCGGACCGTCGCCTGGGCGTGCTGGTCGACCACCTGGTGCCCGGCAGCAAGGAGTGGCGCATCGCCGAGGCCGCCCACGCGGCGGCGGGTCGCGACCGGCTCCTGGTCCTGGGCCACCCCTACGTGGACGTGTGGCAGGCGGTCCGCCCCGAACGCATCGGGCTCGACGCGTGGCCCACGATCTCGCGGGGCACGGAGTGGAAACGCGGGATCCTGCAGAACCTCGGTTGGCCGCGAGAGACCCAGGCCGACGTCGCCCGGGCCTGGAGACGCATCCTGGGGAGCGTGCGGGACTACCGGGATCTCGAGCCGAGCCTGCTGGGACGGGTCGAGGAGCTCATCGACTTCGTGACGTCCGGACCCCCTTCCGACCGGCCCTGACCCGCGGCGGTACTGCTGTGGACTCCGCCCGCCCGACTTGCCCGATTCGGTACGGTTCGGTGCATGTCTTCCTCTCACGACCAGGGTGGCGCCGCAGGCGGCACCGCACCCCGAACCATGACGGACGACGAGATCCGGCAGTGGGCAGGACTGGCCCACCTGGGCGGGGTGCTCGGCTTCCTGCCCGCACTGGTGATCTGGCTGGTGCACAAGGACCGCAGCGCGTTCGTGGCCCAGGAGGCTCGCGAGGCACTGAACTTCCAGCTGACCCTGCTGGTCGGCTACATCGCCCTTGCGCTCCTCGGTAACGTGCTCTGGGTCGCCACCCTGCTCAGCTTCGCGCTGTGGGTGGTGGCGATCGTCTTCTCCGTCATGGGCTTCCAGGCCGTCAACCGCGGCCAGGCCTACCGCTATCCCTTCGCACTGAAGCTGGTGAGATGACATGAGCACCAACACACCGGACGACCAGACCCCGCCCCAGGCGGGCCCCCCCGGAAGCCCTCCGCCCCAGGCGGGCCCCCCCGGAAGCCCTCCGCCCCAGGGCGGGTCGGTACCCCCCGCCGGTGGGTACCCGCCCCCGCCCCCCGGTGGCTACGCGACGGCCCCGCCCTCGGGCCAGCAGTACACCCAGCCGCCCCTGAGCGACTCCGACCAGCGCCTCTGGGCGACGTTGGCCCATGCCGGCGGGATCCTCATCGGCTTCCTCGCCGGCCTCATCGTCTGGCTCGTGCAGCGTGAGCGGGGACGGTACGTCGAGGAGCAGTCCAAGGAGGCCCTGAACTTCCAGATCACCCTGGGCATCGGCCAGGTGGTCGGATGGGCCACCACGTGGCTCGGGATCGGGTTCCTCATCATCCTGGCGGCCTACATCCTCCAGCTGGTGTTCGGGATCCTCGCTGCGATCGCCTCCAACAAGGGTGAGGCCTACCGGTACCCGTTCGCCCTGCGCCTGGTGAAGTGACCTCGAGCACCTAGGACGCTCACGCTCGACACCCGTCGCGGGGTGGGGTGGCACCGGGGAGGTGCCACCCCACCCCGCGATCGTCAGGGGGTGAGCGAACGGACGACCGTGTCGGCCAGGAGCCTTCCCCGTCGGGTGAGGACCAGCGTGCCGGCCACGGCCGCGCGCCCGTCGAGCAGGCCGTCGGCCACCAGGGCACCCACCGCGCGCCGGGCGTCACCGTCCAACGCGTCGACGGCCAGACCGTCACGGACCCTCGTCCCGAGCATCACCCGTTCCAGCCCCACGTCCTCGGGGCCGAGCACCTCCCGGCCGTGGGCGGGGCTCAGGCCTCGCGCCAACCGGTCGGCGTAGGCACGCGGGTGCTTGACGTTCCACCACCGCACGGCCCGGTCACCGGCACCGACGTGGGAGTGAGCGCCCGGGCCCACACCCCACCAGTCGGCCCCACGCCAGTACGCGAGGTTGTGACGGCACGCGTCTGCCTCCGTGCGGGCCCAGTTGCTCACCTCGTACCACCGGTACCCGGCCTCGGTCAGGAGCTCGTCGGCGAGCTCGTACTTGGCTGCCTGGTCGTCGGGGTCGGTCTGGGGCAGCGACCCGCGCCGGACCTGCCCGGCCATGCGTGTGCCCGGTTCCACGACCAGCGCGTACGCCGAGACGTGGTCGGGGGCGCAACCCACGGCGGTGTCGAGGGACCGGCGCCAGTCGTCGAGGCTCTCGCCGGGCGTGCCGTAGATGAGGTCGAGGGAGACCGCCAACCCGGCGTCCTCGGCCCACCTGACGGCCTCCGGGACGCGGTCCGGGTCGTGCGTGCGCTCCAGGGTCGCCAGCACGTGCGGGACCGCCGACTGCATCCCGAACGAGACACGGGTGAAACCACCGTCGGCGAGCGCCCGGAGCGTCTGGGGGGTGACGGAGTCGGGATTCGCCTCGGTGGTCACCTCGGCACCGGGCACCAGGCCCCAGGTGTCACGCACCGTGCCGAGCAGGCGCACGAGGTCGGGGGCGGCAAGCACCGTGGGCGTACCTCCGCCGACGAACACCGTGGAGACAGGTCGGTCACCTCGTCCGGCGTCCCGGAGCACCTCGGCGGCCAGACCCACCTCGGCGACGGCTGCGTCGAGGTATGCCGAGGGACCCGTGCTCCCGTCGAGCTCGCCAGGTGTGTAGGTGTTGAAGTCGCAGTACCCGCACCGCACCGTGCAGAACGGCACGTGGATGTAGATGCCGAACCCCGGCGTGGCGGGCTCGTCGTGCGCGACCCACGACGGGAGCGCGCCGTCGTGGGGGGCAGGTTCACCGTCGGGCAGAGCGGGGGGAGGCACTCCCCCATCGTCCCACCGTCAGCGGGGTGACCCGACGGCCGGAGGTCAGCGGCCGGACTTGCGGGCGTCCTTACCGTCCTTGCCGGAGTCCTCCGACGACAGCGCAGCGATGAAGGCCTCCTGCGGGACGTCGACACGCCCGATCGTCTTCATCCGCTTCTTGCCCTCCTTCTGCTTCTCCAACAGCTTGCGCTTACGGCTGATGTCACCGCCGTAGCACTTGGCGAGCACGTCCTTGCGGATGGCCCGGATCGTCTCGCGGGCGATCACCCGGGACCCCACCGCAGCCTGGATCGGCACCTCGAACTGCTGCCGAGGGATGAGCTCGCGGAGCTTGCCGGCCATCATCACGCCGTAGGCGTACGCCTTGTCCTTGTGGACGATCGCGCTGAAGGCGTCCACCTGCTCGCCCTGCAGCAGGATGTCGACCTTGACCAGGGCCGAAGCCTGCTCCCCGGCGGGCTCGTAGTCCAGCGACGCGTACCCCTTGGTCTTGGACTTGAGCTGGTCGAAGAAGTCGAACACGATCTCGGCCAGGGGCAGGGTGTACCGCATCTCCACCCGCTCCGGGGACAGGTAGTCCATGCCCAGGAGCTCACCGCGCCGGGTCTGGCACAGCTCCATGACCGCCCCGATGTAGTCGGACGGCGCGAGGATCGTGGCCTTGACCACGGGTTCGCGGACCTCCCTGATCTTGCCGCCGGGGAACTCCGAGGGGTTGGTCACCGTCAGGACGGCCCCGTCCTCCATGGTGACCTCGTACACCACGTTGGGAGCGGTGGAGATCAGCGCGAGGTCGAACTCCCTCTCGAGCCGTTCCCGGACGATCTCCAGGTGCAGCAGCCCGAGGAACCCGACGCGGAACCCGAACCCGAGGGCCACGGACGTCTCGGGCTCGTACACCAGTGCGGCGTCGTTGAGCTTCAGCTTGTCGAGGGCGTCCCGCAGCACCGGGTAGTCCGAACCGTCGATCGGGTAGAGGCCGGAGAAGACCATCGGCTTGGGCTCGTGGTAGCCACCCAGGGACTCCGCAGCGGGCTTGTTCGCGTTGGTCACCGTGTCGCCGACCTTGGACTGCCGGACGTCCTTCACACCCGTGATGAGGTAGCCGACCTCACCGACGCCCAGCCCCTTGGTGGGCGTCGCCTCGGGTGCGATGACCCCGATCTCCAGCAGCTCGTGGGTGGCGCGGGTCGACATCATCACGATCCGCTCCCGGGGGCTCAGGTTCCCGTCGACGACACGGACGTAGGTCACCACCCCGCGGTAGGTGTCGTACACGGAGTCGAAGATCATGGCGCGCGCCGGGGCGTCGGCCTCACCGGTCGGGGCGGGGACGTCACGCACGATGCGGTCCAGGAGCGCCGGGACGCCCTCGCCCGTCTTGCCCGACACCTTGAGCACGTCCGCAGGGTCGCCACCGACGAGACCGGCGATCTCCTCCGCGTAGCGCTCCGGCTGGGCGGCAGGCAGGTCGATCTTGTTCAGCACCGGGATGATGGCGAGGTCGTTCTCCATCGCGAGATACAGGTTCGCAAGGGTCTGGGCCTCGATCCCCTGGGCGGCGTCGACGAGCAGCACCGCGCCCTCGCACGCGGCGAGCGACCGAGAGACCTCGTAGGTGAAGTCGACGTGCCCGGGGGTGTCGATCATGTTGAGGGCGTAGGGCTGGGGGGCGCCGGACTCGTCCGCCAGAGCCCATGGCATCCGCACGGCCTGGGACTTGATCGTGATCCCACGCTCGCGCTCGATGTCCATGCGGTCCAGGTACTGCTCGCGCATGGCGCGGGCCTCGACCACACCCGTCAGCTGGAGCATCCGGTCGGCCAGCGTCGACTTCCCGTGGTCGATGTGGGCGATGATGCAGAAGTTGCGCAAGAGCTCCGGCGGCGTGGCCGCCGGGGCGATGCGTGTGGTCTGCTCGGCGCTCGGGATGGGTGACACGTCGGCTACGGCTCCACGACTCGGACGGAAGGACGCACCATCGTCCCATGCCGAGGCGCTGGCGAGCACCTCTGGCCCACGCGCAGGCTCCCCCAGCAGGCACTCAGGCTGCTATGGTTGATGGACGCGTGTCCGCCCAGGTCGGCGGGCACTGCTCCGGTTCCTCTCCGCGGGTGTCCCCACTCCCCAGTCCCGGAACCGGACGCGCCCTCCAGACCTGTCAGATCGCTCCGGCGAACGTACGAAGAGAGTCTCTCCACGTGGCGAACATCAAGTCCCAGATCAAGCGGAACCGCACCAACGAGATCGCGCGCCTGCGCAACAAGGCCGTGAAGTCCGAGCTCAAGACGCACGTGCGTCGGGTGCGCGAGGCCGTGGCCGCGGGCGACAAGGAAGCGGCCGTCGTGGCCCTGCGGTCCGCGTCGACCAAGCTCGACAAGGCGGCCAGCAAGGGTGTCATCCACCTGAACCAGGCCGCGAACCGGAAGTCGGCGCTGGCCAAGCAGGTCAGCACGCTCTGACCTTCCCCCCGCACAGCGGGACGACGAAGGGCGGGTGGACCACCGTGGTGGTCCACCCGCCCTTCGTCGTCCGTGCGTGACCGGCCCTGATCACCCCTCAGGTCAGGATGCCCCGGACCTGGTGCGGTGCCGGCTCCCCCTGCGCGCCGGCACCGCGTACGGCACCGCACGCTGACGGGGTGTCAGGCCTGCGATGCGCCTGCGCCCTGGGTCTGATTCTGGAGAGCAGGAGCTGCAGTTGCCCTGATGCCCGCCTCTGACAGAGCGCGCTCGTAGGCCTCGGCCGCTGCCTCGACATCGCCATGAGCCCGCAAGCGGTCACCTAGAGCTCGCCAGACCGCGGCGGACTCTCGGCCTGCCGACATCATCCCGAGCATGTCAGCCGCCCAGCGGTACGCAGCGTGAGCCTCCTCCACGGCACCCCTGACGGACAAAGCGTCCCCGAGAAGAAGCTGGCCGTTGCACAGATCGAGCGTGGCGGCCTCATCCAGGCGCTCCAAGCCGGCCCGCGCGCGCCGCTCGGCGGCATCGGCATCGCCGAGCAGAAGATACGCACGCCCGGTCTCGAACTCGCACCGAGCCAGCTCGACCTCAGAACCGATGAGCTCGAGCTCCTTGGCCGCCTGGTCCAGATTCTCCAGAGCACGATCGGGCTCCGGCGGGTCAAGGCGCAACAGCAACCACCCGTAGTGCAGGCGCAGCCGAGGAAGGTCCCTGCTTGCCGAGCCTTCGCTCAGGTAGGCCAGCGCGCGCTCAGTCAAACGCCGAGCCTCTGCGAGGTCACCCCGCCCCTCCGCGACCAGAGAAGCGTTCCAGTAGATGCTGCCCCGTCCGCGCATGGTCCCATTGGCCTCAGCCAGGCGGATGAGTTCAGCAGCCCGATGCGCCGCGAACAGGAGATCCCCGCGCTCGTAGTAGCTCCACAGGATCGTGGCAGCCAGGCGCAGGTGCTCGTCCGTGCCTGCAATCCCCTGATCCTCGAGCTCGGCGAGCACCTGCTCGCCGAGCTCGATGCTGTGCCCCAGGTCCCCGGCCTCGTGATATGCGGAGACGAGGCTGGTCGCGATCAGGGCCGACTCGGTCGACCGTCGGGCCTTCCGCGCCTCCTTGAGCAACGGCTCGAGCACGGCGATGGACAGATCGAGATGCCCCAGGGCCTCGTGAGCCTGGGCCAGGGCAAGCAGCGCCTCGGCATGGTGCCGCGACGCGATGGTCGACAGGTCCAGGGCTAGGAGACGGTCACGAGCCTCGACGGCCTCGCCGTTGGCCAGGGCCAGTCGGGCGAAACCGATCTCGAGACGCGCGCGTTCCTCACTCGGCGCCTTGTCGCCGTGGCGCAGGAAGTCCGCCGTCGTGCCCAGCCTCTCGGCCAGCACGCTGAGCGCAGCATCTGTCGGGACGCGTCGTCCCGCCTCGATGAGCGAGATGTAGCTCGGTGAGAAGTCGTCACCCGCGAGCGCGGTCTGGGAGAGGCCGGCCCGGATGCGCTCCTCGCGGAGTCGATCGGCAAGTTCAGTCACAGTTCGTAACTCTACCCATGACATCGCCCAGACGGGAGACCTGACGCTCGTGTGACCGGGTGAAATCGGCGACAGATCGTAGGGCGGTCGCCGGTTCATTGCACCTCCAGGCGGCAGGAATCACGCCTGGAGCCATCTCCGGCCATCCGAGGCACCTTCACGCAGACTCAGTTGCGAACTGTCACACCTTGCAGCAGCCGGTGCTGCCGATGGCGGTCTCGACGTCGCCACCCGCCGCGGGGACGGCGAAGACGGCAAGGCCCAGCGCGAGGAGGGCAGCGGAGAGAGCCTTGGCGGTGCGGTTCATGGTGAAACCCCGTTCTGGAGGAGGATTGTCAAATCAACTGTGACAGCATCCCGGCTGAGCCAGGGCCGCGTCAAGCCCTCATCCGCACCGGTCACCCGTATGCCTTACGCTCAATACGGACAACTCGGACAATCGTGGGAACGTGCCCATGTCGACAGGCCTCGAGGCCACTGAACGACCCCCTCGGGCCGTGTCACATAGTGGATGACGCCTCAGGCCGGAGGTCAGGCCGCCGACGCTGCGGCCACTGCGAGGACGGCACGCTCGACGGCGAACACCGGGTCCCTGCTCGCGCCCTTGACCTCGGCGTCCGCCCTGGCGACCGCGGTGATCGCGGCCGCCAGCCCTTCCGGCGTCCAGCCGGCGAGCTCCTTGCGGGCGCGGTCAACCTGCCAGGGCGCGAGACCGAGGTCCCGCGCTGCGTCCAGCCCACGCCCACGGGCGGCCGCG
>NZ_AXCZ01000108.1 GCF_000767165.1 Cellulomonas bogoriensis 69B4 = DSM 16987 | reverse complement strand
CGCCCCTGCAGGCGCCGACCGGCGCGAGGAGGTCGTCGAGGCGCTGGTGGGCCTCGGGTGGAACGTCAAGGCGGCCCAGGACGCCGTGGCCGTGATCGCACCCCAGGAGGCAGGCCCCGTCGGGGCCGACCAGGTAGCCCAGGTGCTGCGCGGCGCGTTGCGGGCGCTCGGGGGTGGCCGTGGATGACGACCTCGCGACCCCACGGCTCGTCGACGGCGCCGCGGAGGACGTCGAACGTGCGGCCGAGGCGGCCCTGCGGCCCAAGGACCTCAGCGAGTTCGTCGGGCAGAAGGTCGTGCGTGAGCAGCTCGAGCTGGTCCTGCACGCCGCTATGGGGCGAGGGCGCCCCCCGGACCACGTCCTTCTCTCCGGCCCCCCGGGGCTGGGCAAGACGACGCTGGCGATGATCGTCGCCGCCGAGCTCGGCAGCCCCATCCGCGTCACCTCCGGACCGGCGATCCAGCACGCCGGCGACCTCGCGGCGGTGCTGTCCTCCCTGGAGGAGGGGGAGGTCCTGTTCCTGGACGAGATCCACCGCATCGCACGCCCCGCCGAGGAGCTCCTGTACGTGGCGATGGAGGACTTCCGGGTCGACGTCGTCGTCGGCAAGGGCGCCGGCGCCAACGCGATCAGCCTGAGCCTGCCGCCGTTCACGGTCGTCGGGGCCACCACCCGGGCCGGGCTCCTGCCCGCGCCGCTGCGCGACCGCTTCGGGTTCGTGGGGCACATGGACTTCTACGACGACGGTGAGCTGGAGCAGGTGCTGGTGCGGTCGGCGCGCCTGCTCGGTGTGGAGCTCGTCACGGAGGCCGCCACCGAGATCGCCTCGCGCTCCCGCGGCACTCCCCGCATCGCGAACCGTCTGCTGCGGCGGGTGCGCGACTGGGCCCAGGTGCGGGGTGACGGGACGCTGGACCTGGTGGCGGCACGTCGTGCGCTCGAGGTCTACGAGGTCGACCACCTGGGTCTGGACCGGTTGGACCGGTCGGTGCTCGAGGCTCTGTGCCGCAGGTTCGGTGGTGGGCCGGTCGGCTTGTCGACCCTGGCGGTCGCGGTCGGTGAGGAGCCCGAGACCGTCGAGACGGTCGCGGAGCCGTTCCTGGTCCGGGAGGGGCTGGTGGGCCGGACGCCCCGCGGCAGGGTGGCGACGCCCCGGGCGTGGGAGCACCTGGGTCTGGCTCCACCCGCCGGTGGCCCCACGCTCTTCGACTGAGTCCCGGACCGAGGGTCCGGGCGCACGCCGGGAACGTCTCCGGGGCCTGGGCCGTTGGTCGTCAGTGGCGGGCGTCACCTAGACTTCGCCCGGTTGACCCCGACCCACTTGGACGTGCACCCATGGAACTTCTTGTCATCTTCGCCCTGCTCATCGGTGTGATGTGGCTCATGACCAGCCGCGGACGCAAGCAGCAGCGCGAGGCCGCGACCTTCCGGTCCGAGCTGGAGCCCGGGCAGGAGGTCATGACGGGATCGGGCCTGTTCGGGACGGTCGTTTCAGTCGAGGGTGAGGTCGTCACGCTGGAGATCGCTCCCGGGGTGACCACCCGGTGGCTCCGGCCGGCGATCGGCAAGCCGCCGGCCACGGCCGAGCCCGACGTCGACGTCGAGGACGAGGACGCCGTGCTCGAGGACCCGGAGGCGGCGGCGCCCGAGCCGGGCGACGACACCACCACCCGCTGACACCACGCCGGGCGCGCCGCCCCGGCACCGTCATCCGGCCACGCACCCGGCCGGTCACCCGGCTCCGGCCGGGCCCGCACGAGAGAAGAACGACCCGTGGCAACGACAGCCCGACGGCAGCGCCCGGCGCGCCCCCTGGTGACCCTGCTCGTCCTGGTGGCCGCGCTCTTCGGTGGCCTCCTGGCGGGGACCACCTGGTCCGACGCCTCGATGACCCCTGACCTGGCCCTCGACCTCGAGGGCGGGACGCAGGTGATCCTCACGCCGGTGACCGACGACGAGACGAGGGTCACCGAGGACACCATCCGGCAGTCGATCGAGATCATCCGCCAGCGTGTGGACGCCTCGGGGGTGGCCGAGGCCGAGATCTCGGCCCAGGGCGGCAGCAACATCGTGGTCGGTCTCCCCGGGACCCCGACGGCGCAGACGCTGGCTCTGGTGCGCGAGTCCGCGCAGATGCTCTTCCGCCCGGTGATCGTCTCCGCAGGCCCGGAGCCGTACGAGCCGCCCTCCGAGGAGGGCGGCGACGAGCAGCTCGACGCCGTTCCCGGCGGCCAGGAGCCCGACGGCGAGGCGGAGGGCGCGCAACCGGACGCGACCGCAGAGGACCAGGCTCCGGTCGCGGAGGGCGACCAGGACGCCGTGGACCCGGACGGGCAGGAGCCCGGGGACGCCCCGGAGCCCGCGGACCCGAGCGACTTCGCGTGGCTGACCGACGAGGTGCTGGAGGAGTTCAACGCACGCGACTGCACCGCCGAGGCGAACCTGCGTGGCGGTGCAGAGATCGTCGGCGAGGTCGACGAGCCGGTCGTGGCGTGCGAGGCGTCGGGCGCGGCCAAGTACGTCCTCGGGCCGGTGGAGGTGATGGGCGCCGACATCGACAACGCCCAGTCGGGTCTGCGGGTCGGCTCGACAGGTGTGGTGACGAACGAGTGGGTCGTCAACATCAGCTTCGACTCCGACGGGTCGCGCACGTTCCGCCAGGTCACCGAGCGGCTCATCGAGCTGGAGGCGCCCCGGAACCAGTTCGCGATGGTGCTCGACGGACTCGTGATCAGCGCGCCGCAGGTCAACACGGTGATCACGGACGGCAACGCCGAGATCTCCGGCGGCTTCACCCAGGAGTCGGCCGGGACGTTGGCCCGCCAGCTGAACTTCGGTGCGCTGCCCCTGACCTTCGTCGTGCAGTCCGAGCAGCAGATCTCGGCCACGCTGGGCTCCGAGCAGCTGCAGAAGGGCATCGTCGCAGGCCTCATCGGACTGCTCGCCGTGGGCGTGTGGTCCCTGGCGCAGTACCGCGCGTTGGGCCTGGTGACGATCTCGTCCCTGGCGATGGCCGGGCTCCTGGCCTACGGGACGATCACCCTGCTGTCGTGGGTGCAGGGATACCGCCTGAGCCTGGCCGGGGTGGCCGGGCTGATCGTGGCGATCGGCATCACCACCGACTCGTTCATCGTGTACTTCGAACGCATCCGCGACGAGCTCCGTGACGGGCGCAGCCTCGCCGCGGCCGTGGACCTTGCGTGGGCACGGGCCAGGCGGACCATTCTCATCTCCGACGTCGTCAGCATCATCGCTGCGGTGGTGCTGTACATGCTGGCGGTGGGCGGTGTCCGTGGGTTCGCCTTCACCCTGGGGCTGACCACGATCATCGACCTCGTCGTCGTGTTCGCATTCACGCACCCGGTGCTGAAGCTGCTCAGCCGCCGCCGCTTCTTCGCGCAGGGCCACCGCTGGTCCGGTCTGGACCCGAGCCTGCTCCGGGAAGGGTCACCGCGTTACGCGGGACGAGGCAGGGTCGTCTCACCGGCCCGGACCGGGTCACCGGACAGGACCGGGTCACCGGACAGGACCGGGTCACCGGACAGGACCATGACCGAAGGGAAGATGCGGTGATGGGCGTGAGCATGTCCCGGTGGGGCAACGACCTGTACGCCGGCCGTCGTTCCTACGACGTGGTGGGGGCACGCCGTCGGTGGTTCCTCGTGGCCACGTCGGTGGTGCTGATCTCCGCGGTCCTGCTCGGGGTGCGCGGACTGAACCCCGGGATCGAGTTCCGGGGCGGGTCGGAGTTCACCGTCCCCGGCGTCGAGGAGACGACCCAGCAGCCCGCGGTCGACGCGGTCACCGGGATCCCGGGAGCAGAGATCCCGAGGGTCTCGGTGGTGGGGGCCGACACCTTGCGGGTGCAGACCTCCCAGTTGGACGACGTCCAGACCCAGGAGCTCGCCGCAGCCCTGGCGGCCGCCTACGGCGTGCCCGAGAACGAGGTCAACTCCTCCTACATCGGGCCGGTGTGGGGCCAGGACGTGACGACGAAGGCCCTGAGGGCTCTGGTGATCTTCCTGGCCCTGATCAGCCTCGTCCTGACGGTCTACTTCCGCGACTGGCGCATGGCGGTCGCGGCGCTCGTGGCGCTCCTGCACGACCTGGTGATCACGGTCGGGCTGTACGCCGCGATCGGGTGGGAGGTCACACCCGCCACGGTGATCGGCTTCCTCACCATCCTGGGCTACTCGCTCTACGACACCGTCGTCGTCTTCGACAAGGTGAACGAGAACGTCCGCGGCGTGCTCGAGCAACGCCGGTACACCTACGGTGAGCTCGCGAACCTGGCCGTGAACCAGACGCTGGTGCGCTCCGTGAACACCTCGGTGGTGGCCGTCCTCCCGGTCGGATCCATCTTGTTCATCGGTGCGTTCCTGCTCGGTGCCGGCACGCTGCGGGACATCGCGCTCGCCCTGTTCGTGGGGATCCTGGTGGGGACGTTCTCGTCGGTGTTCCTCGCGACACCGCTGCTGGTGTGGTTGCGCGAGCGTGAGGCGCGCGTCGCGGCGCACACCCGTGCCCGCCTGGAGGAGCGTCGCGCCGCGGCGACCGCCTCGGGTGCCAGGGACACGGTGACGGTCGGGGCGCTCGTCCCCGGTCAGCACCTCGGCACCCGGTCCCAGCCCCGACGACGCAAGGGCCACAAGCCCGGGAGACGACAATGACCGACCTGAGGACCGAGATCGCTGCACTCGTGCACGACGTCCCCGACCACCCCAGGCCGGGCGTCACCTTCAAGGACATCACCCCCGTCCTTGCGGACGCTGCGGCGTTCGCCCGGGTCGTGGACCACATGGTCCAGGCGGCCCCGGGCCCGGTGGACGTGGTGGTGGGCATGGAGGCCCGCGGGTTCATCCTGGGGGCCCCCGTCGCGGTGGCGCTGGGCGCCGGTTTCGTCCCCGTCCGCAAGGAGGGCAAGCTGCCGCGGGCCACCCTGTCGGGCAGCTACGACCTGGAGTACGGCAGCGCGGTGCTCGAGGTCCACCCGGACACCGTGCCCGACGGGGCCAGGGTCCTGGTCGTGGACGACGTGCTCGCCACGGGAGGCACGGCGGCCGCCACCGTCGAGCTCCTCGAGCAGGCCGGCGGCCAGGTGGTGGGCCTGAGCTTCCTCATGGAGCTGGACTTCCTCCACGGGCGGTCCCGGCTCGAGGGCCGGGACGTGCAGGCGCTCCTGAGGTACTGAGCGCACCTGCCCGACGCCCGTCCGGTGCGTCGTCGCGGACGATGTCGGCGGGGCCGCCCCGGGAGACCTAGACTTCCAGGAGGCGACCAGGAGGGAGAGGCACGTGTCCGAGAAGAACGCGCCCCCCGCCCCTTCCGGTGCGCGCCCCGGGGCACCCGCCGCGGAGACGCAGCCGGACGTCGCGGTGACGGGCAGCAAGGTGCGCTCCCGCCTGGCGCGGTTCGGTGCGCGCAACGTCGCCCCGTCGCCGGCCCTCGAACCGTTGATGCTTGCCGTCCGGTCCAACCACCCGAAGGCCGACCTGGCCGTCCTGGAGCGTGCCTACACCACGGCCGAGCGCGCGCACCGGGGCCAGGTCCGGCGCAGCGGCGACCCGTACATCACCCACCCGGTCGCGGTCGCCACGATCCTCGCCGACCTTGGAATGACGCCCCCGACCCTGGCAGCGGCGCTCCTGCACGACACCGTCGAGGACACCGACTACTCCCTGGACGACCTCACCGCCGACTTCGGTGCCGAGGTCGCGATGCTCGTCGACGGCGTCACCAAGCTCGACAAGGTGACCTATGGCGACGCTGCGCAGGCCGAGACGGTCCGCAAGATGGTCGTGGCGATGTCGCGCGACATCCGCGTCCTGGTCATCAAGCTCGCCGACCGCCTGCACAACGCCCGCACCTGGCGCTTCGTCCCGGCCGCGTCGGCGCAGCGCAAGGCTCGGGAGACCATCGAGATCTACGCACCGCTGGCCCACCGGCTCGGGATGAACACGATCAAGTGGGAGCTCGAGGACCTCTCCTTCGCCGCCCTGTACCCCAAGGTGTACGAGGAGATCGTGCACCTGGTCGCCGAGCGGGCCCCGGCGCGCGACGAGTACCTGTCGGTCGTGCGGGAGCAGGTCGGCGCCGACCTGCGCGCGGCGAAGATCAGGTCGACGGTCACCGGCCGTCCCAAGCACTACTACTCGATCTACCAGAAGATGATCGTCCGGGGCCGCGACTTCGGTGACATCTACGACCTGGTCGGCGTGCGTGTCCTGGTGGACTCCGTCCGTGACTGCTACGCGGCGCTCGGGGCGCTGCACGCCAGGTGGAACCCTGTGCCGGGGCGGTTCAAGGACTACATCGCGATGCCCAAGTTCAACATGTACCAGTCGTTGCACACGACGGTCATCGGGCCTGGTGGCAAGCCGGTCGAGATCCAGATCCGCACCCATGAGATGCACCGGCGGGCCGAGTACGGCGTCGCGGCGCACTGGAAGTACAAGGAGGCCGCCAAGCAGGCCGGTGCGGTCGACGCCGCGGGGGACATGGCCTGGTTGCGCCAGCTCGTGGACTGGCAGCGGGAGACCGCCGACCCCAACGAGTTCCTGGAGTCCCTGCGGTTCGAGATCCGCGGCGCGGAGGTCTTCGTGTTCACCCCCAAGGGTGACGTCATGGCCCTGCCCGCAGGCTCCACGCCGGTGGACTTCGCCTACGCGGTCCACACCGAGGTGGGCCACCGCACCATGGGCGCCCGCGTGAACGGGCGCCTGGTCCCCCTGGACTCCACGCTCGAGAACGGTGACGTGGTGGACGTCCTGACGTCCCGCTCGGACGCCGCAGGGCCCAGCCGGGACTGGATGACCTTCGTCAAGAGCCCCCGTGCCCGGAACAAGATCCGCCAGTGGTTCTCCAAGGAGCGCCGCGAGGAGGCGATCGAGCACGGCAAGGACGCGATCGCCAAGGCGATGCGCAAGCAGAACCTCCCGATCCAGCGCCTGCTGTCCCACGAGGCCCTGGTGACGTTGGCCAACGAGATGCGGTACGCGGACGTCTCGGCCCTCTACGCGGCGATCGGCGAGGGCCAGGCCTCCGCGGCGACGGTCGTGCAGCGCCTGGTCCAGTCCATGGGTGGGGAGTCCGGGACCGAGGAGGACGTCGCCGAGGCAGCCCGCCCGGGCCGGCAGCCCCGACGCCCGCGGGCCGGGGACGCCGGGGTCGTGGTCAAGGGTGTCAGCGACGTGTGGGCGAAGCTCGCGAAGTGCTGCACGCCCGTGCCGGGGGACGAGATCCTGGGGTTCGTGACCCGGGGCGCCGGGGTCAGCGTGCACCGCACCGACTGCGGCAACGTCGACGGCCTCCTCGCCCAGCCCGAACGCATCGTCGAGGTCGAGTGGGACTCCGGCGCCAGCACGCTGTTCCTGGTCCAGATCCAGGTGGAGGCCCTGGACCGGAGCAGGCTGCTGTCGGACGTGACCAGGGTCCTGTCGGACTACCACGTCAACATCCTGTCGGCTGCGGTCTCGACCTCCCGGGACCGGGTGGCCATCTCGAAGTTCGTGTTCGAGATGGCCGAGCCCGGTCACCTGGCACAGGTGCTCTCGGCCGTCCGGAAGATCGACGGCGTGTTCGACGTGTACAGGGTCACCGGATCCCGCATGGACACGCCGCTGGAGGCTGGGAGCGCCTGACCCGGTCCACCAGGGACCAGGCCAGGCGCGGACAACGGGTCAGCCGCGCGAGTCCGCGGCGGCCCGCTCCACGAGCTCGAGCCACGACCTGCGTGCCTCCAGCGCCTCCCTCGCCTCGGCGATCTTCCGCTCGTCGCCGTGCTTCTCGGCGGCGGCGAGGTCCTCCTCGAGCGCGGTGATCGCGGCGTACAGCTGGGCGGCAGCACCCTCGGCCCGGGCACGGGTCTCGGGGTTGGTGCGACGCCACTTGTCCTGGTCCGCGTCGCGTACGGCCTGCTCCACCGCCCGCATCCGGCCCTCGACGCGCTGCACGTCACCGCGTGGCACCTTGCCGGCCTGGTCCCACCGGTCCTGGATGTCCCGGAGCGCCGCCTTCGCGGCAGCGAGGTTCGTCACCGGGACGAGCTTCTCCGCCTCGTCCAGCAACCGGAGCTTCACCTGCAGGTTGGCGGCGAACTCCTCGTCGGTCTCACGCTGGCGGGCGTCCCGCGCCGAGAAGAACGTGTCCTGGGCCGCGCGGAACCGCGCCCACAGGGCGTCGTCGTCCTTGCGGCTCGCGCGCCCGGCGGCCTTCCACCGGGTCATCAGGTCCCGGTACGCCGCCGACGTCGCGCCCCAGTCGGTGCTGGACGCCAACGACTCGGCCTCGACGACCAGACGCTCCTTCGCGTGCTTGGCCTCGGTGTTGCGCTTCTCCAGGTCGGCGAAGAACCTGCGACGCTCGCGGTCGAACGTGGAGCGGGCGTGGCTGAACCTCTTCCACAGTGCGTCCTCGCTCCCGCGGTCGAGGCGGGGCCCGTTGCGCTGGGAGTCCTTCCACTGGTCCAGCAACGAGCGGAGCCGGTCACCCGCCGGGCGCCACTGCATGCGCTCGGGGTCCGTGGCGGCGATCTCCTCGGCTGCCACGACGATCGCCGTGCGGGCCTCGAGAGCGGCCTGCTTGGCTGCTGCCCGCTCGGTCTCGGCGGCGGCACGGCGTTCCGCCGCCACCGTCCGCAGACTCTCCAGGCGTCGGCGCAACCCGTCCAGGTCACCGACGGCCGCGGGGGCCTGAAGCTCGGAGGACAGGTGCTCCAGGGTGGTGTCGATCTCCTTGACCGAGAGGTCGGTGGCCGTCAGCCGTGCCTCGAACAGGACGACCTTGGCATGGAGGTCGGCGAACCGGCGCACGTAGAACGCCAGTGCGTCGGCGGCCTCGGCGCCGGGGTACTGGCCCACGGCGCGCTCCCCGTCCTCCTCACGGACCCACACCGTGCCGTCGGCGTCGACCCGACCCCACCGCGCCGCCTCGGCGCTCTCGGCCTCGGAGAGGCCTGCCGTCGGTGCGACCGCCGGTGCGGACGTGGGCGCGGTGGCCGCGACGGGACGGACG
>NZ_AXCZ01000107.1 GCF_000767165.1 Cellulomonas bogoriensis 69B4 = DSM 16987 | reverse complement strand
ACCGGTCGCGGCGGCGACGGGCCTCGGTGGCCCGGACGCTGCTGCGTCTGGCCCGGTGGCGGGCCGAGGGCACCCTCCCGCGGCGCGGCATCCTCATCGGTGCCCCGCACACCTCCAACTGGGACCTGGTCCTGGCGGTGCTGCTGCTGTGGGCGCTCGGTGCGCGGGTGCGGGTGCTGGTCAAGCGTGAGGCGTTCTGGTGGCCGCTGGGACCCGTGCTGCGCCGCCTGGGCGCGATCCCGACCGAGCGCCGTGGCGGCGGGGGCCTGGTGGCCCGCATGGTGGCCGAGGCGGACGCCGACGAGGAGTTCCTCCTGGCGATCGCTGCCGAGGGCACCCGGTCGCGCACCGAGCACTGGCGGTCGGGGTTCTACCGGTTGGCCACCGGCACCGGCCTGGCGGTGACCCTGGGGTACGTCGACGGGCCCCGCAGGGTCGTCGGTGCGGGCCCGACGCTGGTCATGACCGGGGACGTCGGGGCGGACATGGACCGGATCCGGGAGTTCTACGCCGACAAGCGTGGGGTGCGGCCCGGTCGGGCCGGGGTCCCGCGCCTGCGCGAGGAGGACGCCTGAGGGTCGCGGGCCTCAGGCGGCGTCGGTGCCGGCGAGCCGGCGTCCCAGCAGCGGGGTGACGTCGCACGCGGGCATCGCCCGTCCGTACAGCCACCCCTGGGCGTAGGCGCACCCGAGCAGCTGCAGGGCCTGGGCCTGGTTCTCGGTCTCGACGTGCTCGGCGACGACGTCCAGGCCGAGCGCCGCACCCATCTCGACGATGATGCGCAGCAGCTCGGTGGTCTGGTGCACCACGCCCAGCTCCCGCACGAACGAGCCGTCGATCTTCAGGGCGTCCACGGGGAACGTCCGCAGCGCGTTGAGGGACGACTGCCCGGTGCCGAAGTCGTCCACGTGCAGGCGGATGCCCGACTCGCGCAGGGCCTGCATGACGGTGCGAGCCGCCTCGGGCTCATCCATGAAGACGCCCTCGGTGATCTCCATGACCAGGGCCTCGGCGGGGACGTCGTAGGTGTCGAGCAGGCGCCGGACCCGCTCGACCAGACCCACGGACCAGAACTCCCGGTGGGAGAGGTTGACCGCGACCGTGACCGGGCAGCTGCCGGCCCCGTGCCACTCGGCGAGCTGACGGACGACCTCCTCGGTGAGCCACTCCCCGAGGGTCGCGACGGTCCCGTCCTCCTCCATCGCGGGCAGGAACTGCCCCGGCATCAGCAGGCCCCGTTCCGGGTGCTCCCACCGCACCAGGGCCTCCAGGTGCCGCAGCGGACCGCCGGTGAGGTCGACGACAGGCTGGTAGTGGACGACGAACTGCCGTTCGGCCAGCGCCGCGCGCAGCTCGGCCCGGGACCGCAACCGGTCCGCGGCACGGGCGTGCATCTGGGGGTCGAAGACGGCGACCGTGCCGCGCTCGGCGTCCTTGGCGTGGTTCATCGCCAGGTCGACGTCCCGCAGGACGTCCTCGGGTTCGGTGTAGCCGGTGTCGCAGGTCGCGATCCCGACGCTCGCGGTGACGCTCACCTCGTGCTCGGCCAGCACCATGGGCGCGGCCACCAGCGACTGGACGCGCGCCGCCACGGCTTCCAGGTCGTCGGGAACCGGCTCCTGGAGCAGGACGGCCAGCTCGTCGCCGCCGAACCGTGCCACCACGTCCTGGGAACGAGCGTCGGTCTGCAGGCGTTCGGCCAGGACCCGCAGCAGCTCGTCACCCATGAGGTGCCCCAGCGAGTCGTTGACGAGCTTGAAGCCGTCCACGTCGAGGAACAGCACCGCGAACCGCGCGCCACGGCGCCGGTGACGGTCCAGGGCCTCCCCGAGGCGTTCGACGAACGAGGGGCGGTTCGGCAGCCCGGTGACGGCGTCGAACAGGGACGCCCGCCGCAGCTGCTCCTCCAGCGCCTTGCTCTGGTCGATGTCGGACAACGACCCCGCGAGGCGTTCGACCTCCCCGGAGGTCTCGTCCGCCGCGCCCAGGCCCCGGCACAGCAACCACCGCGAGGTCCCGTCGCTGGCCGAGACCCGGAACTCGACGATCGCCGGGACCCCGGCACGCGTGGTCAGGGACCTGAGTGCGGTGCGGACGCGCTGCCGGTCCTGGGGGTGGACGGCGCCCATCCACCCGTCCAGGTCGACGGAGGTGTCGTGGGGCAGGTCCAGCAGGTCCCGGCACCGTGTCGACAGGTTCATCGTCCCGGCGGTCACGTCCAGCTCCCACAGACCGTCGTTCGCGGCCTGCGCAGCGACGGTGTAACGCTCCTCGCTGAGTCGCGCGGCCTCCTCGAGCTCCTCGGACTCCAGCGCCTGGTTCAGCTGCTGGGCCCAGTAGTGGTAGGGCTCGCGGTCCCACTCCGAGGTGATGCGCCCGAGCACGGCCATCGCCCCGGAGTGCCGGGCGCGGCTGCGCACCGGCACCACCATGCACACCTCGGCCTCGTCGTGGTCCGCGGCGTCGATGAGGTCCCGGCCGGGGAACTCCCGCACGGGGATCTGCGCACCGGCCACCGTCCCGATGGTCCCGGTCGTGTCGTGGACCCCGGTCACCCGCAGGACCTCGCGCCGATCCCGGTCCTCCCACAGTCCCAGCAGCCCGGCCCGCACGTGCGTGCCGCCCAGCCACCCCATGCGCCGGCTGGTGGCCGCCGGTGTGCGCTGCAGGTCCCCGGCCGTCATGCCGTGCTCGACCACGGACGCCTCACGCCGGTTGGACTGCTCGACCACCCCCCAGGAGCGGACCTGCCACAGGGCGGCGTGCAGCGCGGTCGCCGTCGACGGGTCCCTCACCTCCTGGGTACCGGCGCTGAGCAGCCGGTCCAGGTACTGGGTCAGGGCGGTGGCGACCTCGTGCAGCGTGCTGACCCGGGGTGCGACCCGCTGCAGTGACCGCACCAGCTCGGCCACGGCGGTGTGGTCGGCCGGTCCGGTGCGGTCCACCACCCGCTCGACGTGGGTGAGGACCTGGTCCACGGTCGCGCGGTCCAGCGAGCCGCGGCCCCGGTCGTCCAGCAGGGTGTGCAGCATCCGGCGCAGCTCCCGGCGTGAGACGGGGACCCGCCCGGTGCTGACGCCGGGGTCCTCCCCGTTCAGCAGGTCCGTCCGGCAGCCGCAGGTCCCCCTGGGCACCACCACCGACGCCGTGGCCCGGTGCAGGCCCGATGCGACCGGCCGCCCGGCCACCATGTCGCGGACCAGCCGCCCGGCGAGCGCCCCCACCACGTCGAAGCGCTGGCGCACGCTCGACAGGCTCGGGATCGCGAACTCGGCCTGCGGGACGTCGTCGAACCCCACGACCGCGACGTCGTGGGGCACGCGCGCACCACCGGCGCGCAACGCCCGCACGAGGCCGAGCGCGTTCCGGTCCGTGGCGGTCATGACCGCGGTGGGCAGGTTCGGGCGGGCGAGCATGGCCCGCGCGGCACGCGCACCACCGTGCTCGCCGTAGGAGTCGGCACGGAAGAACAGGTCCGACCCCGCCGGCAGCCCGCGCTCGGTCATGACCGCGCGGTACACCTCCAGGCGCTCGCGGAAGTCGTGCTGACTGAGGTCGGCGACGAACCCGATCCGGGTGTGGCCGTGGGCCATGAGGTGCTCGAGCCCGGCCCGGACGCCCGCGGCGTTGTCGGGGGTGACGACGGGGGCGGTGACTCCCGCGGCGTGGTCGCTGACGAGGACGACCGGCACACCACGGGCCTGGATCCGTGCCAGGTAGGGGCCGGTGACGGCCGGGGCGATGGACACCACGGCGTCGACGAGCTCCTCGGCGATCGGCAGCTCGAAGCTCTCCAGGGTGAGGTGCAGGGCGTTGTCCTCGGGGTGCACCGTCTGGACCACCACGAGCCGTCCGCCGGCGGCGCTGGTCTCACGGAGCAGGCCCTGCAGGACCTCGCCGTTGTAGAACCCGCCCACGCGGTGGGTGAGGGCCAGGACGGTGAACGAGGCCTGCACGGTTCCTCCGTCCTCGGGGGCCTGGTGGTGACGGGCATCACATCGACCACCGGCGCCGTGGTGTGAGGGAACCTGCGGGTGAGGGATCGGGGACGTAGTGTCGGGTGGTCGGCGGGCGTCCCCGGCCCGGCCGCGTCGGAGGAGGGCGACCATGGCGTACGAGGTGGACCGCACCGAGGAGCAGTGGCGCGCGGTGCTGAGCCCGGAGGAGTTCGCCGTCCTGCGTGAGGCCGGTACCGAGCGCCCGTGGACGGGTGGGCTGCTGGGTGAGTCGCGGCCGGGCACGTACTCGTGCCGGGCGTGCGGCGCCGTCCTGTTCGAGGCCGAGACGAAGTTCGACTCCCACTGCGGGTGGCCGAGCTTCTACGAGCCCCGTGAGGAGGACGCGGTCGAGCTGGTCGAGGACCGCAGCCTGGGGATGGTGCGCACGGAGGTGCGGTGCGCGCGTTGCGGGTCGCACCTGGGTCATGTGTTCGACGACGCGCCGTCCACCCCGACAGGTGACCGGTACTGCATGAACTCGGTGTCGTTGTCCTTCCGTTCCCGGGAGGGGTCGTGAGCGCGGGGCGGCGCTTCCGCCGCCCGGCCATGCTGGACCCGCGGGCCGCCGACGAGCTGCCCGGGGACGTCGACCCGGCGCTGCGCTCGGAGGTCGCCCACATGACCGCCGACGTGATCGTGCGGCAGGGGCGTGCGGCGGAGGACCCCGAGGTCGTCGAGCGGCTGGTGCGGCTGGTGGACGACGAGGGCTTCGACACCGTCGCCGCCCTGTGGTCCGACAGCCCGGCCGGCACCCTGCCGGGTTCCCTGTGGCGGTTGTACGTGCTGCGCGAGTGGGTGCGTCGGGACCCGCAGGTGGTGGCCGAGCGCTACCGGGCGGGGGTGCACCGGGCCGAGGTGCACGACGTGGTCGCGGGAGTCGTGAGCCCACCGGGGCCCACGGACGTCTCGCGCCTGGTCGACGCGGTGCTGTCGGGGGTGTTCACCGGTGACCTGGCGGTCGCGCTGGAGCGGGCGGCGGCGTTCGCGCGGGTGCTGGCCACGGGGTCGGCCCTGGACGCCGACGGCGTGGAGGACCGTGACGGGGCCATGGCGTGGGACCTGACGCGCGGGGCGTCCGGGCTGGTGTCGTTGGCCGAGGAGCTGGAGACGGCGGCCGGGCTGTGGCGGTCGGGGCACCTGGACTGAGTAAAATAGGGGCAGACGTCGGGCCGCGGTAGCCCCGGGCTCCACACAATGCCGCTTCGAGCGGCCTTCGCGCCGACAGGCGCTCTGCGGTCCGGCGTCCTCACAACCCTGACGGGGGGCGGTGACGCTCCACCGCCACGATCCGCGCCCGGTGGCCCCTGCCGACGATGTGCGAGACGAGGACCTCGCCGGTGCGCAGGTACGGGTCCCTGGTGGGCAGCGTGCCGACGGTCCACCTGCGCGTGGCCTCACCGATGGTGTCGATGATGGCGCCGAGCAGGGGGCGGTGGGTGCACAGCGCGACGTCCCGCGGACGGGCGATCAGCTCGTCGAGCACCTCCGAGGCCTGGTCGGGGTCCTCGTGGTGGGCGGCCTCGGTGAGGGCCTTGTCCGCGGCGAGGCGGATCCCGGCCTTGGACGCGTAGGGCTCCACGGTGGACAGGCAGCGGCGCCACGGGCTGGTGACCACCTCACGGACCCCGAACGCGGACAGCACCGGCACCAGGGCCACGGACTGGGCGGCGCCCTTGGGGGTCAGGGGCCGGGACTGCTCCCCGCGCCGCCACGCCGAGCGCCGTCGCGCCCGCCCGTGGCGGACGATGGTGGTGGTGCGGGTGTGCAGCCGGCCCTTCTCCCATGCCTGCAGCAGGGCGGCCAGGGGGGTGCGGTCCGCCTTGCGGGTGAGCAGGTCGCGTGCGGCGTCGACGCCGACCCAGACGGCCTCGTCGACCTCGTCGGTGGAGGCAGGTTCGACCGGCGGTCGCACGGACAGGGCGCGGGCGTCACCGTCCTCGTCGGCGGGCCGGGCCGCCCAGTAGTGGACGTGCTTGGGCTTGCCGTCGTTCAGCCGGTAGTGCAGGCCGGGCAGGGGGATGCCGAGCACGATCGTGACACCGGTCTCCTCGGCCACCTCGCGGACGGCCGCGGCGGGCAGGGACTCCCCGGGGTCGACCTTGCCCTTGGGCCACGACCAGTCGCGGTAACGGGGGCGGTGCACGAGCAGGACCTCGAGGCGGTGGTCGGTCTCCCGCCACACCAGGGCCCCGGCGGCGTGCACCGCGGCCGTGCGGCTGGTGCTCACCGGTCTCGGCCCGGGCGTCGGCGCTGCCGCTCGACGAGCAGGGCCTGCAGGTCGTCCAGCGGTTCACCGTCCTCGCCCAGGTGGTGGCGCGTCCAGGTGGCGTCGGCCCCCAGGTGCCAGGAGGTGGTGCTCGGCGCCATGGACAGGTCCAGCAGCTCCAGGAGCTCGGCCACGTGCTCGGCGTCACCGAGGCGGACGAGGGTCTCGACGCGGCGGTCGAGGTTGCGGTGCATGAGGTCCGCCGAGCCGATGTAGACCTCGGGGTCGTCGTCGTTGGCGAACGCGAAGATCCGGGCGTGCTCCAGGAACCGGCCCAGGACCGACCGCACCCGGATCGTCTCGCTGAGCCCGGGCACGCCGGGACGCAGCGCGCAGATTCCCCGCACCACCAGGTCCACGGGCACCCCGGCCTGGGAGGCGCGGTAGAGGGCGTCGATGGTGGCCTCGTCGACGACGGAGTTCACCTTCATGCGGATCCAGGCCGGGCGTCCGGCCCGGTGGTTGGCGGTCTCCCGCTCGATCCGCTCGATCAGCCCGGACCGCACCGACCGGGGCGCGACGAGCAACCGCTTGAAGCGGGACTTGGGCGCGTACCCGGAGAGCTGGTTGAACAGGCGCGTGAGGTCCTGCCCGACCTCGGGGTCGCAGGTCAGCAGCCCCAGGTCCTGGTACAGGCGCGCGGTCTTGGGGTTGTAGTTCCCGGTGCCGACGTGGCAGTAGCGGCGCAGCCCGTCGGCCTCCTGCCGCACCACCAGGGACAGCTTGCAGTGGGTCTTGAGCCCCACGATCCCGTACACGACGTGCACCCCGGCCTGCTCGAGCTTGCGTGCCCACGAGATGTTGGCCTGCTCGTCGAAGCGGGCCTTGATCTCGACCAGGGCGAGCACCTGCTTGCCGGCCTCGGCGGCGTCGATCAGGGCGTCCACGACCGGGGAGTCGCCCGAGGTCCGGTACAGGGTCTGCTTGATCGCCAGGACGTGGGGGTCGGCGGCCGCCTGGGCCAGGAACGTCTGCACCGACGTCGCGAACGAGTCGTAGGGGTGGTGCAGCAGGATGTCGCGCCTGCGGATCGCGGCGAACACGTTGGTGGGCTTGGCCGACTCGACCTCGGCCAGGTGCCGCTGGGTGCCGCCGACGAACTTCGGGTAGTGCAGGTCCTGACGGTCCAGGTCGGCGATGACGTTCAGGCCGGTCAGGTCCAGGGGGGCGGGCAGCTGGTAGACCTCCGACTCGTCCACCCCCAGCTCCCGTACCAGCAGCTCACGGACCCGCTCCCCGATGTCGGCGGCGAGCTCCAGGCGCACGGGCGGGCCGAACCGCCGGCGCAGCAGCTCCTTCTCCATGGCCTGGAGGATGTTCTCGGCGTCGTCCTCCTCGACCTCGACGTCCTCGTTGCGGGTGACGCGGAACGTGTGGCTCTCGATGACCTCCATGCCCGGGAACAGCTGGTCCAGGTGCTGGGCGATGACGTCCTCGATGGGCACGAACGAGGTGGGCCCCTTGTGGGGGTCGGACGCCTGGGTGCTGGGGGCGCTGGGGCGTCCCCGGTTGTCCACGGCGATGAACCGGGGCAGGAGCGGTGGGACCTTGACGCGCGCGAAGTGCTCCTTGCCGGTGGTGGGGTTGCGCACCACGACGGCCAGGTTCAGCGACAGCCCCGAGATGTACGGGAAGGGGTGGGCCGGGTCCACGGCCAGGGGGGTCAGCACGGGGAAGATCTGCTTGCGGAAGAACCTGTGCAGGCGCTCCTGCTCGTCGCCGGCGAGCTCGTCCCAGTGCACCAGGGTGATGCCCTCGGCCGAGAGCGCCGGCTGCACGGAGTCGGTGAACACCGACGCGTGGCGGACCATCAGCTCCTGGGCGCGCCCGTCGATGGCCTCCAGGACCTGCCGCGGGCTCAGGCCGGACGCGGCGGTCACGGCCATGCCGGTGGCGATGCGGCGCTTGAGGCCGGCCACGCGCACCATGAAGAACTCGTCGAGGTTCGAGGCGAAGATCGCCAGGAACCGCACACGCTCCAGCAGGGGGACGGTGACGTCCTCGGCCAGCTCCAGGACCCGTTCGTTGAACGCCAACCAGTCGAGCTCGCGGTCGCTGAACCGCCCGTCGGGCAGCGGGGCGTCCTGCGGGTCCTCGGGCGCGGTCTCGACGTCCTCGGGTGCGGTCCGGGCAGCGGGCTGCGCAGTCATGGGTGCATGGTCGCACCCCCAGGTGTCCTGCGTGTAGCGGTGGGGGCGGGAACGTCACCCGACCGTGGTGTGCTGCACGTCCACGCGGTCGGTCACGAACCCCACCGACCGGTAGGTGCGCACCGCGGCGGTGTTGGTCGCCTCGGTGAACAGCACGGCCCTGGACCGGCCGCGGGCGGCCAGGTGCGCCAGGACGACGTGCGTCAGCGCCCGGCCCAGGCCCGTCCCCTGGGCGTCGGGGTGGACCCCCAGCGCGTACAGCTCGCCCTCGTCCGAGCCCGGTTCGAGCTTGCACCACGCGAACGCCACGACCCGGCCCCCGCGTTCGGCGAGCAGCAGGTCCGCGGGGTCGAACCACGGCTCGTCCTGGCGTGCCCGCAGGTCGGGAAGGCCCATGCGACCCTGCTCGGGGTGCCAGTCGAACGCACGGGCGTTGACGTCGAGCCAGGCCTGCTCGTCCCGGCCGGGGACGAACGCGCGCAGACGGGTGCTCGGGGGCACGTCCGGCGGGACCGTCCCGCGTCCCGGGTCCAGGTCCATGGCCATGCGCCACAGCGCGCGTGCGGGTCGCAGGCCGTGACGGGCGGCCAGGGCACGCGCGGCGGGCAGGTCCCC
>NZ_AXCZ01000124.1 GCF_000767165.1 Cellulomonas bogoriensis 69B4 = DSM 16987 | reverse complement strand
CGACGTGCGGACCCGGTGCCGCTCCTTGGCGACGAGCGCGAGCTGCTGCTGCTCGGCCAGGGCGTGGCGCGCGTCCTGCTCGGCCTGCAGCTGCACCCGGGTCGCGTGGTCGGTCTGGGCCAGCGCCGCCCCGGACCCGATCAGACCGACGATCACCAGCGACGCGGCGACCGGAGCCAACCGCGGAGTGACCGCCTCGGCGGCACCCGCCCAGGACCAAGGGCCGGGCACGACGGACCGACGACGCTTGCACGCCTGCTTGTCGGCGAGGCGGAGCTCACGCCTGCTCGGCCAGGCCTGCACCTCGGGAGCCGTCGGCCCACCCGCGAGCGGCACCGTCGGGACCTGGTGCCGGGCCGGCGCGCGTCGGGCGCGCCCAGCCTGCTCCGCCAGACGCAGCTCGCGCCGGGTCAGCGGTGCCGGGGCCTGCTCGGTCATCGTGCTCCGTCCTACCTGTCGGGGATGGGGGCGGTGGGTGTCATGGACCCCACCAGATCTCCGTACCGGGTGAGTCGGCGTTCTTGCTCCTCGCCTGAAGAGCCTCCACGGGTGAAACACAGGACCCACACACCGATCGAGCCACCCGTTGGGCGGTTTCGCGCCCCGCAGCGGGGCGACCCGGGCCTGGATATGGTCGTGCGCATGCGACGTCCCTGGCAGGTCCGGCACCTGGCGCGCCGTGCCCTCGGCGGCCTGCCGACCACGCCCGTCGGGGCACGCGCCCGTGACGTCGGGATCGACGACATCGTCGCGCAGGGCGCCATCGAGCTGGCCCTGCGCATCGGTGAGGCGATGCTCTCGCTGGGGGCTGCGGCCGCGGACGTGACGGCGCACGTCGGACGGGTGGTGCGCGCGTTCGGCCTGGACGGGTGCCAGGTCGACCTCACGTTCACCTCGATCACGGTCTCCTACGACCGGGGTGTGACCGTCCACCCGATCACGATGATGCGCATCGTCCGCGACCGGATCCCCGACTACGGGCGCCTGGCCGGGGTGATCGAGGTGGCCCGCTCCCTGGAGGAGCACCCCGTGATCCGCGAGGAGGCCGTCGAGAGGCTCGAGCAGCTCCACGCCGACCTCGACGAGGTGGTGACCGCCCCCCAGGCGTACCGCAGGTGGATCGTCACCGTCGCGCTCGCCACCCTGGCGGGGAGCGTCGCGCTGCTCCTGGGTGGTGGGTTCGGGGTCGCCGCTGTCGCGGGTGCCACGACCGCGCTCATCGACCGCACGATCTGGAAGCTGGGACGGTGGGGTCTGCCGCCGTTCTTCCTGCAGGTCGTCGGTGCGGCGATCGCCACGCTCATGGCAGTGGCCCTGCTCGTGGTGGTCCCGAGGCTGCCCGTCGAGTTCGAGGTCCTGCCCCCGGGTCTGGTGGTCGCCTCCGGGATCGTGGTGCTCCTCGCCGGGCTGTCGCTGGTGGGTGCCGCCGAGGACGCGATCAGCGGCTTCCCGATCACCGCGGCGGCGCGCAGCTTCGAGGTCGTGGTCCTGACCCTGGGGATCGTCGTCGGCATCGGCGCCGTCCTGGACGTCGCCAGCCGGGTGGGCGTGGCCCTGGAGGTCATCCAGGTGCCGCCCAACACCACGCCGCTGGCGTTGCAGGCGGTGGCGGCCGCGGTCGTCGCCGTCGCGTGGGCGGTCGCCAGCTATGCGCGCCCCCGGGCGGCGTTGGTGGCCGCGGTGGCCGGGGCGATCGCGTGGATCACCTTCACCGGGTTGTCGGACCTCGGTGCCGGGCCGGCGGTCGCCGCCGCCCTGGCGGCTCTGGTCGTGGGGTTCTTGAGCGAGTTCAGCGCACCGAGGTTGCACGTGCCGTCGATCGTGATCTCGGTGTGCGGGATCGTGCCGCTGCTGCCGGGGCTGGCGATCTACAGGGGCATGTTCCAGCTGGTGACCGATCCTGCCGCAGGGCTCATCGTCGGGGCGAGCACGCTGCTCGGCGCGGCCATGATCGGGCTCGGGCTGGCCGCGGGGGTCACGTTGGGGGAGTTCCTCGCCTCACCGTTGCGCCTGGGGACGCGACGTCGCCGCGCACCGTCGGAGGTGTGAACCTCACGAGGCGGGGAACCGCCGGACGAGGGTCTGGGCAGCTGCGGTGACGACGGCTCGGTCGTGGGTCAGGACGAAGTCGAACAACCGGTCCGCGTCACGTGCCGCCGGCTCGTCCCGGTCCCGGGCGATCAGCGCGACCGCCTCGTGGGCGCCGAGCACCAGCACGGTCCACTCCCGGGCCAGGGGGTCGGCGGGGGAGAGGGGCACACCGCGGGCACCCCCGGCAGG
Source organism: Cellulomonas bogoriensis 69B4 = DSM 16987 (assembly GCF_000767165.1). Taxonomy (GTDB): domain Bacteria; phylum Actinomycetota; class Actinomycetes; order Actinomycetales; family Cellulomonadaceae; genus Actinotalea; species Actinotalea bogoriensis. Next base: position 5,904 of record NZ_AXCZ01000124.1, on the reverse strand, counting down.
CGCAGCCGGCAGGTCGGTGCCGAGCATCCCCACGAACGGGAGCGTCTCGGCCGTCCTGGCGTAGCGGCGCACCGTCGCCGGGGTGAGCCGGGACAGGTCCTGGAAGCAGGCCAGGAGCATCGGGGGCACCGAGGACTGCATCGCCCGGACCTCCAGGGTCCGGGACACGGGCAGCAGCAGGTGCTTGGGGGCGGTGCGGAGCCGGCCGGACCCGGCGACCAGGTCGAACGGGCTTCCGGGCGCCGCCGCCGCTTCGGTGCGTGGAGCGAACCGCCGGTGCGGGGTCCCGGCCGGTGCGGGCACGGGGTAGGGCCCGGGGCGCCCCCAGTGCCAGCCCTGCCCGAGGGTCGCGCCGAGCACGAGGGCACGGACGAGGTCCGCCTCGGTCTCGATGCCCTCGGCGACGACCTCGGCGCCGCACGCCTCGGCGTAGGCCTGGACGGCGTGCGCGACCGTGATGGTGGCGGGGTCGTCGACCGAGCGCAGCAGGCTGAGGTCGAGCTTGACGACCTCGGGCTGGAGCACGGGGATGAATGCCAGGGACTCGCGTTCCACGCCGACGTCGTCCAGGGCGATGGCGTACCCGGCGGCCCGGAGCCGTTCGGCCCCGGCGAGCACGCCCGCTGGGTCGGCGGCCAGGGCTCGCTCGGTGATCTCCACGACGACCTGGAGCCCGCCGGCGCGGCGGTCGAGCTCGGCGACCACGAGGTCGGGGTGCCGGGTCAGCGTGCTCGGTTCGAGGTTGACGAACAGCACCCCGGTGACGTCCGGGGAGCCGCAACCCGTCCCGTGGAGGGCCGCGGACACGGCGGCCTGCTCGAGGTCGGTCAGGGTGCCCGCGGCCCGTGCGGCGGCCAGCAACGTCAGGGGCGACTCCCACGGCGTTCCAGCAGGGCCCCGCATGAGGGCCTCGTGGGCGACGGTGCGGCCCGTCCCGAGGTCGACCAGGGGGTGGTAGACCGACCTGATGCCGATCCCGTGCAGGAGGTCAGGTGGCACGGGTCGGTCGAGGATCTGTGTGTCCACACCCTCCTGATCGGCCGTTCGGGCGACGTGCTGAGCACTCCGGACGCACGTGTCGCCCCTGGCTCGCGCAGCGCGCGAGCCAGGGGCGACAGTCCGTGGGCGTCAGCTGCAGCCGCTGGTGCTGCCGCACCCTTCGCAGACGTGGCACGAGCCGGCCGGACGCATCTTGATCCCGCAGTTCATGCACAGCGGGGCGTCGGCCTCCCGGCCCTGCTTGAGGTCCATCAGCTCCGCGGAGGAGTGCACCGAGGCCGGGACCGGAGCCGCGACCGGTGAGCTGGTCACGGGCGTCGGCGCCAGGGCCGGCTCCGGTGCGCCCGGCTCCTGGCCGGCCGTCTCCTGGTCGCCGGGCACGGGCTCGTACACGCCGGTCTCGAGCTGTCGGGCCCGCTCGGCGCTGGTGTAGATGCCGAGTGAGGCGCGGGTCTCGAAGGGCAGGTGGTCCAGGGCCAGGCGACGGAAGATGTAGTCCACCATCGACTGGGCCATGCGGATGTCCGGGTCGTCGGTCAGCCCGGCGGGCTCGAAGCGCATGTTGGTGAACTTCTGCACGTAGGTCTCCAGCGGGACCCCGTACTGCAGCGCCACCGACACCGCGATCGAGAACGCGTCCATGACGCCCGCGAGGGTCGAACCCTGCTTCCCGAGCTTGACGAACAGCTCCCCGAGCCCGTCGCCGGGGTAGGAACCGGCCGTGATGTACCCGTCGGCCCCACCCACGTTGAACGAGGTCGTCATGGACGTGCGCTGGCGGGGCAGTCGCTTGCGGGTGGCCCGTGCGGGTGCCGCGCCGGCGGCCGGCTCCACCTGCTCGGCGGGGGCGGGCTGAATGGTGGTCTTGGCCTTGGCGTCCGAGAGCGGCTGCCCGACCTTGCAGTTGTCCCGGTAGATCGCCAGCGCCTTGATGCCCATCTTCCAGGCCTGGAAGTGGATCTCCTCGATCTCATCGACCGTCGCGGTCTCGGGCAGGTTGACGGTCTTGGAGATCGCGCCCGAGATGAAGGGCTGGACCGCGGCCATCATCCGCACGTGACCCATGGGGGAGATGGCCCGCTCACCCATGGCGCAGTCGAAGACCTCGTAGTGCTCGGTCTTCAGGCCCGGGGCGTCGATCACGTGACCGTGCTCGGCGATGTGCTCCACGATCGCCTCGACGGTCTCCTCGGCGTAGCCGAGGCGGCGCAGGGCGCGGGGGATCGTCTGGTTGACGATCTGCATCGAGCCGCCCCCGACGAGCTTCTTGAACTTGACCAGGGAGAAGTCGGGCTCCACACCGGTGGTGTCGCAGTCCATCATGAAGCCGATGGTCCCGGTGGGGGCCAGCACCGAGGCCTGGGCGTTGCGCCACCCGTTGCGCTCCCCGGTGCGGTTGCCCTCGGCCCACACCCGGGTCGCCGCGGAGTGCACCGTGGCGTCCATGGTGTGCAGGGTGCGGATGTCGTCGTTCGCCGCGGCGTGCTTGCGCATGACCCGCTTGTGCGCCTCGGAGTTGAGGGCGTAGCCGTCGTAGGGGCCCACCGCCCCGGCGAGCTCGGCCGAGCGCTTGTACGCCGTGCCGGTCATCAACGACGTGATCGACGCGGCCAGGGCCCTGCCGCCCTCGGAGTCGTACCCGTGACCGGTGGCCATGAGCAGCGCACCCAGGTTCGCGTACCCGATGCCGAGCTGGCGGAACGCCCGGGTGGTCTCACCGATGGGGTCGGTCGGGAAGTCCGCGAAGCAGATGGAGATGTCCATCGCGGTGATGACCAGCTCGACGGCCTTCTCGAACCGCTCCACGTCGAACGTGTCGTCGTCCTTGAGGAACGTCAGGAGGTTCAGCGACGCGAGGTTGCACGAGGAGTTGTCCAGGTGCATGTACTCGCTGCAGGGGTTGGAGGCGTTGATGCGACCGGACTCGGGGCTGGTGTGCCAGTCGTTGATGGTCCCGTCGTACTGCAGGCCGGGGTCGGCGCACTCCCAGGCGGCCTGGGCGATCTTGCGGAACAGCTCGCGGGCGTCGACGGTCTCGATGACGTCGTTGGTGGTGCGCGACCGCAGCCCGAACGGAGTGCCGTCCTCCACCGCGGTCATGAACTCGTCGCTCACCCGGACGGAGTTGTTCGCGTTCTGGTACTGCACGGACACGATGTCCCTGCCGCCGAGGTCCATGTCGAAGCCGGCGTCGCGCAGCGCCCGGATCTTGTCCTCCTCGCGCGCCTTGGTCTCGACGAACTCCTCGACGTCGGGGTGGTCCACGTCCAGGACGACCATCTTGGCCGCGCGGCGGGTCGCGCCCCCGGACTTGATGGTGCCGGCCGACGCGTCCGCACCACGCATGAAGGAGATCGGCCCGGAGGCGGTGCCGCCGGAGGACAGCAGCTCCTTGGACGAGCGCAGGCGTGACAGGTTCAGGCCCGCGCCCGACCCACCCTTGAAGATCATCCCCTCTTCGCGGTACCAGTTCAGGATCGACTCCATGGTGTCGTCGACCGAGAGGATGAAGCAGGCGCTGACCTGCTGGGGCGAGGGCGTGCCCACGTTGAACCAGACCGGGGAGTTGAACGAGAACACCTGGTGCAGCAGCATCCAGGTCAGCTCGTGCTCGAAGACGGTGGCGTCCTCGTCGGTGGCGAAGTAGCCGTGCTCGCGACCGGCCTTGGTGTAGGTGAGGACGACGCGGTCGATGAGCTGGCGCAGGCTCCACTCGCGGCGGTCCGAGCCGAGCGCGCCACGGAAGTACTTGGTGGTGACGATGGTGGTGGCGTTCAGCGACCAGGTGGAGGGGAACTCCACCCCGTGCTGCTCGAAGATCGTCTCCCCGGTCTTCCAGTTGGTCTGGACGACGTCGCGCCGCTCCCAGGTCACCTCGTCGTAGGGGTGGACCCCGGGGGTGGTGAACACCCGACCGACGGTGAGTCCCCGCTTGCGGCCGCGTGCACCGCGGCCCGCCTTGGCGGTGGTCTCCGATGTCTGGCTCATGACTGCTCCTTCGGGTCCCAGGGGTCGGCCTTCGCGTGGCCGGGTCGTCCTACGGGCACGGGTGTGGGTCGATCTGTGGGAAAGCTGTGGGTGGACCTGTGCACGGGCCGGTGAACCTGTGGATGAAAGCGACCACTAGTACTGCCGCACCTGCGCTGGAGACACCACTATATGTAGTGGATCGGCTCTGAGGGACCTCGAGAGCTCGGTCGACCGGCGTGTCATCGGGGCGGCGCGCGCCGAACGCGCAGGCCAACCCGTGCGCGCGTCGCTCGAGCGGGTCAACCCGCGGTCGGCGTGTCCCGGCGTGTCGTGGTCCCCGGGGGCGGAGGCCCGAAGGCCGCCCTCGCGGCGGTACGTCGCAGCGCCCGGAGCACGGCCGGGCCGACCAGCAGGATCCCCACCGAGGTGGTGACGGCCCGGCCCACGTCCCAGCCCGCCGACGTCGCCAGGCTGAACGTCACGAACCGGTGCAGGTTCTCGCCCACCGGTGCGCCGGGCACGAACGACAGGCCCGTGCCCGGCCCCAGCTGGAACGGCCAGAACGACAGGTTCATCGCCAACCCGAACATCAGTGCGGCGATCGCACCGTAGACGGCGAGCACGAGGACCTCGGCGCGGCCCCGCACCGGTGGCAGGAGCCCGGCGAGAAGACCGACCCACGACGCGCCGATCATCTGGAACGGCATCCAAGGCCCCACCCCACCGGTCAGGAGCGCCGAGGTGAGGATGGTCGTCGACCCCAGGGCGAACCCGAACCCGGGCCCGAGGACCCGACCGCCCAGGACGATCAGCACGAAGACGAGCTCCACGCCGGCCGTCCCCGCCGACAGCGGGCGCAGGACGGACCCGGCGGCGGTGCAGATCCCGAGCACGGCGACGGCCTTGACGTCCATCCCGCCCTCGGTGAGGGACACCAGGACGACGGCCACGACGGCGAGCAGCACCCCCGCGAGCACCAGGGGGGCCTGGGTCCCGTCCGCCAGGACTGCGTCCGGTGTGACCAGCAGCGGCCACAGGAACGCCATCGCTCCGGCGACGGCGGCGACCGTGAGCGCCAGCGCGGACCAGGGTCGCAGCGGGACCGCGGCGTGGTCGCGTCGGGTCCGCTCGCGGCGTGGCGCGGTCATGACACGCCGGTCAGCGCCGCCTGCACCGAGCCGACGGTGAGCAGCGGCAGGGGGTGCAGGATCTTGGCGACCTGGGGCGCGAACGTCGGCGAGGCGACCAGCACCTGGTCGGCGGCCCCGTGGGCCACGACCTCACCGTCGGCCAGGACGAGGACGTCGTCGGCGCACTCGGCCACGAACTCCACGTCGTGGCTCGAGAGCAGGACGGTGCCTCCGGCCGCCGTGTGTGACCGCAGCGCCCGGGTGAGGTGGCGTTTGGCCCGGTAGTCCAGCCCGCGCGTCGGCTCGTCGAGCAGCAGGACCGGTGGGGCGGCAACCATCTGGATCGCCAGGACGAGCATGAGCCGCTGCCCCTCGGACAGGTCCCGCGGGTGGCCGGTGGGGTCCAGGCGGGTGGTCAGCGCCTCGAGCCGTGCGGCGGTCGCACCCGACGGCACCCCGGCCGCACGGTCCGCTGCCCGGCACTCGGCGTCCACGGTGTCGAGGTAGAGCAGGTCGCCGGGGTCCTGGGGCACCAGAGCGACGTGCCGCCGGGCCTGCGAGGGGCGCAGGGTGGCGGGGTCGTGCCCGTCGGCGGTACGCACCTGCCCGGCCGACCTCCGCCCGCTGCCCTGCAACGCCCACAGCAGCGAGGACTTCCCCGCCCCGTTGCGCCCCATCAGCGCGGTGGTCGTACCGGCGGTGAGCGCGAGGTCGACCCCGCGCACCGCGTGCACCCGTCCGTGACGCACGTGCAGCCCCGAGGCGGTGAGCGGATCGGATGCGCCGTCCACCGCCCCGACGGGCC
>NZ_AXCZ01000380.1 GCF_000767165.1 Cellulomonas bogoriensis 69B4 = DSM 16987 | reverse complement strand
GCTCCCGCAGGGACCGGGCACGGCGGCGGGCGTCCCGGACCGACAGCGGCAACGGGTCCCAGCCCAGGTGCCGGCCCAGCTCGACCACGGGCGGGGCGACGGGGGACGTGCGGAGCAGGTCCGCAGGCGCACCGTCGCGGACGTCGCCCTGGGCGTCGACCACGACCATCCGGTCGGCGTACTGCACGACGCGTTCCAGGCGGTGCTCGGCCAGCAGCACCGTCAGGCCGAGGTCGTGCACCAGGCGGGTGAGCGCGGCCAGGACCTCCTCGGCGGCGGCCGGGTCCAGGGCGGAGGTCGGCTCGTCCAGGACCAGCACCCGCGGATGGCTGGTGAGCACGGAGCCGATCGCGACCCGTTGCCGCTCACCACCCGACAGGTCCGCGAGCGGCCGGTCCCGCAGGGGCGCCAGGCCCAGCAGGTCCAGGACCTCCTCCACGCGCCGGCGCATCGTGGAGGACGGCAGCCCGAGCTGCTCCATGCCGTAGGCCAGCTCGTCCTCGACGGTGTCGGTCACGAACCCGGCGGCGGGGTCCTGCAGCACCACCCCCACCAGGTCCGCCAGATCACGTGGCAGGTGGGTGCGGGTGTCACGGCCGTCGACGGTGACCCGCCCGGTGAGCACACCGCCGGAGAAGTGCGGCACCAATCCCGTGGCCGCCTGCAGCAGGGTCGACTTGCCCGACCCTGTGGGGCCGACCACCAGGGCGAGCTCGCCCTCCTCGACCGCGAGGTCGACGGCGCGCAGGGTCGGTCCGCCAGCACCCGGGTAGGTGACGGTGACGTCCTCGAACCTGATCACGACGCCGCCACCCGTGGTGGCCTGGCCCGCGCGGCGCCGCCCGCGACGTCCACGACGACGGGTGCCGCGGCCGCGAC
>NZ_AXCZ01000105.1 GCF_000767165.1 Cellulomonas bogoriensis 69B4 = DSM 16987 | reverse complement strand
CTGCCCCCGGCCCCCGACCCGCCCGACCAGGTGTGGGCGCCGGACGTCACGGTCCGGCCTGCGGGCACCGTGACCCGGGCCCCGTCCGAGAACCGCACCTCGATCGTCTCGGCGGTGACGTTCGCGGCCACGTGGGTGCGGCCGTCGGGCCCGTCGAACGCGATCGCGAGCGGGTGGTCGGCCCGGACGTCACCGGCCACGGTCCCCAGCGCGGCGAGGTTCGCGATCCAGTGGTAGGTGTGGGCCCTGCTGCCGCCCTCCTCGACGTCGTAGCCGGGGTCGGCGTCCAGCTTCGCCAGGGCGGCCGGGCCGTCACCGAGGGCCAGGTAGGACCACAGGATGTCCTTCCAGACGGTGGGCGGCCCCCCGATGGCCCGTTCCAGCTCGGCGTAGTTGCTGCGCACGTCGTCCGGGCGCAGCCCCAGGTACAGGTGCCCGCCGGTCACGGGCAGCAGGTTGATGCCCTGGATCATCTCCGGTGCGGCGCTGAACCAGGTGGAGTACGTGCCCCCCGAGCCCCACACCATGCCCAGGGTGGTGTGCCCGAACTCCTCGGGGATGGCCCCGGACCCGTCGAACCAGTACTGCTGGATCGCCGCGGCCTGGGTGGCGTACAGGAAAGCGCCCGCGTCCTCGACGTCGGTGGCGCCGGTGGCCTGGCCCCAGTGGATCAGGCCGTAGGCGAAGTTCATGCCCTCCGAGCTGGACTCCTGGTTGTTGCCGGCCCCGAACGCCCCGTGACCCGAGGCCCAGTCGTGCCCGGCGTAGATGTCGAAGTCCCGCAGGTAGGGGAACATCGGGTCGTCCCGGTCGAACCCGTTCGCGTCCCGGATCAGCAGCTCGACCATGGGCCCGTACGCCTGCGCCCACTCGGGGTCGAAGCGGGCCAGGGTCGCGGCCGCGACGATGAAGTACCCGTAGTGGAAGTGGTGGTCGTTCAGCTCTGTGTCCGACCCGTAGGAGCCGGGGAAGCCCACGAGCGTGCCCCAGTCGGCGTTGTACGCGAACACCTGCTCGGTCTTGCCGGGTGTGGCCGTGAACCAGTCGGTGAGGGTGGCGCGCACCTGGTCCAGCGCGGCGTCGCGCACGTCGGTGCGGTCCAGCTGGTCGGCGATCTCCGCGATGCGGGTGGCCCGGCCCAGCGCCTTGCCGGTCCAGTACGTGTCGCCCTGACGGATGTCCATCGGGTCCGAGGCGACCTCGTCGAGCAGGCGCTCGAGGCGGGCACGCTCCTCACCGTCACCGGTGGCGACCGCGGGGACCTCGGGCAGCACGCCGGTGAACGGGGTCTCGGTGGTGAACGACGTCGCGCCCACCAGGGTCCTCATGTCACCACGGGGGGAGGGGTAGGTGCGTTCCAGCGCCTCCCCGGCCCCGGGCCCCTCGCCGGCCGCACCGGTGAGGAACGCGTCCTGGTGGGGGTACAGCGACACCACGGTGCCCCCGGCCCCACCCTGGACGGGCTGGGTGACCACCGAGTAGGTGGTGCGCACCACGCCCGCGGCCCGGTCGTACTCGTAGTCCACCCGGGTGTCGGTGACCTCGGCGAAAGCGTACGGGGCGAAGGCGGACGCCAGGTCCCGCCGGGCCTGGTCGGAGTCGTCGGGGGTGGTGGGCAGTGCCGCGACCGACAGGTAGGTCGCACCGCTGCGCAGCCGGGTGCCGCTGACGGCCCAGGTGGACCCGTCGGGCACGAACGCGACGTAGTCGGTGTCACCCGCGGTGAAGCCGACGTGCCCGCCGTCCTGGTGCCACACGCGCAGTCCGGACTCGGCGGTCAGCAGGACGTCCCCGCCCCGGGCCCGGTAGTAGCTGAACGGCAGGCCGTGCCCGATGGTCGCGCGCAGGCTCCGGTCCCCGGCGGCCCAGGACGCGGTCACGGTCCAGTCGGTCCAGTCGGCGACCTCCACCACGGGAGCGCGCAGTCCGTCGACCCCGACCACCACGTCCTCGACGTAGGGGTGGTGGAACTCGCCCACCCCGCCGGGCGTCCCGTACAGCACGGGCTCGCGGGTGAACGACAGCCCCAGGCCCTCCAGGTGCGGCTGGTAGGCCACCGGGTGGGCGTGCAGCGGTGCGCTGGTGGTGCAGCTGGCCCCGGGCTGCTTGAACACCAACGAGGACCACCAGTCGTTGGTGGGGATCGCGCCGCCGGGTGCGTCGTCGGTGAGGAACGCCCGGGCGTCGGTGGCCAGCGCCGCGCACCCGTGGGGTGCCGGGCCGACCTGGTCGGTGGTGTAGCTGCCGGCCCCCAGGTCCCGGGTCTCGCCGTGTGCGGGCGCGGCGAGCGTCGCCCCGGCGAGGGCCACGGCGGTGGCTGCGAGCACGGCCGTGACCGCGGTGGCGGGTCGGCGTGTGCGTGGTGGTGGTCGGTGCCCGTGGTGCGGGCCTGGTGCGACTGTCACTGGTTCTCCCGTTCGTCGCCGCCGGGTGGGCGGTGGTCGGCCCACGCGCCTCGTCGCGCGCAGGGAGCCGTGCTGTGACTCGAACGACGGCCCGGTATGACCGTAGATGTCGGATGGGACCGGTTTCAAGAGGGAGGTGAGACCGGTCTCATGCTGCGTCGCGTTCCGTGTGCAAGACTGGGCCTTGTGTGCTAGTTGAGAATGAGTATCATTAAGCACGATGGCTACCGAGACGCTCGACGCCGCTCCGAGCACCATGCCCACGTCCTCGCCCGTGAACGGCCCCGGCGCCGTGCCGCTGCCCCTCGACCCGCTCCTGACCGACCCGCTGCGCGACCTGCTGCAGGAGCGGACCCTCCTGCACGACCTCGTGCGGGCCCTGGGCTCACCCCTCAACCTCGTGCTCCCGCAGGCCGTGGCGACCAACGTCGACCGGTTCCGGGCGGTGTACCGCGACCACGGGCTCAGCGGGCACGTCTACTACGCCCACAAGGCCAACCGGTCCAGCGCCCTGGTCCGGCACCTGGCCTCCACACCCGCGCGCCTGGACGTCGCCTCCCTGGGAGAGCTCCAGCACGGCCTCGGCGCAGGGTTCACCCCCGACCGCCTCATGGTCACCGGCCCCAAGGGGCCGGAGCTGCTGTGGCTCGCAGCCCGCACCGGCGCCGTCGTCAACGTCGACTCCGTGGCCGAGATCGCCGCCCTGGCGCAGCTGGTGCGCGCCCACGGTCTGCCCGCGGTCCCCGTCCTCGTCCGGCTCACGGCGTTCCCGACGTCCGGCACCACCATGCTCCGTCGCACCAGCAGGTTCGGCATCGACCACCGCGACCTCGCCACCGCCCTGGACCTGCTCGTCGAGCACCGGGACGTCCTGCACATGCGCGGCGTGGCCTACCACCTGGACACCATCGGCCTGGACGAGAAGATCACCGCGCTGGAGGGCTGCGTCCTGGCCCTGGACGAGGCCGTGCGCCGAGGCCTGGACGCACGCGTCGTCGACGTCGGCGGCGGGTTCGGGGTCGACTACCTCGCGCAGCCCGACCAGTGGGAGGCGTGGACCAGTGCCCTGACCGCCGCCGTGCTCGGACGAGGTCCGGCGATGACGTGGGACGGGCACGGCTACGGGCTGCGCAGCGAGAACGGCGTCCTGCGGGGCGCGCTCGGCCTCTACCCGGCGTCCCGCCCGCTCGCCGGGCCCCGGTACCTCGACGCTCTCCTCAGCGCGACCGCGCCCACCCTCGGGCGCCCCCTGGCGACCCTGCTGCAAGAAGGCCTGTACGACCTGTGGACCGAACCCGGCCGCGCCATGGTCGACCAGGCCGGTGCCGTCCTGGCCACCGTCCTGGAGGTGCGTGACACCCCCACCGGCCACTGCCTGGTGCGCCTGGCCGCCAACGCCCGCGACATCAGCACCGAGGACCACGGCGTGCTCATGGACCCCGTCCTCGTCCCGGCCGCGGGACGTGAGCCGGACGGGCCCGCCCAGGACCAGGGCCCCGTGGGCGCCTACCTGCTGGGCAACCTCTGCCTCGAGGCCGACCTGCTCAGCCGACGCGCCGTCCGCCTGCCCCGCCGGCCCGCACCTGGGGACCTCCTGGCCTTCGCCAACACCGCCGGCTACTTCATGGACTTCAACGCCGACCACGCCCTGCACCAGCCCGTCGCCCGCACCGTCGCCCTCACACGCGACCACGGCGCCTGGGACTGGTCCCTGGACGAGCAGTACTGGCCGGCGCCGCCACCGACCGCAGGGAGCCCAGCATGAGGTACGACAGCATCACCGACGCCATCGGCGACACCCCGCTGCTCCGCATCGACCCCCAGGTCCACGGCCTGGAGAACACCGACCTGTACGCCAAGCTCGAGCTGCTCAACCCGTTCGGGTCCGTCAAGGACCGCGCCGCCTGGAACATGGTCCGCCACGACATCGACGCCGCGGCCCGCGACGGACGTACCGTCGTCGAGCTGTCCAGCGGCAACACCGCCAAGTCCCTCGCCCTGATCGCCGGGGCCCACGGCCTGCCGTTCCGCAGCATCACCAACCGCATGAAGGTCCCCGAGATCAAGGACCTGCTGCTGCTCATCGGCGCCGAGATCGAGGAGCTGCCCGGTCAGGCCGAGTGCCTGGACCCCACCGCCGGTGACGACCCCCTGACCCGCATCCACCGGGTCCTGCAGGCCTCCGAGGGGGAGTACCTGCACACCGACCAGTACTACAACCCCCGCAACACCGCCGCCCACGTCGAGGGCACCGGCCCCGAGATCATCAAGGACCTCGGCGGCCAGGGGCCGGACGTGTTCATCGCGTGCGTCGGCACCGCGGGGTCCTCCACCGGGGTGGCCACCGCCCTGCGCGAGCACGACCCGCGCGTGCAGGTCGTGGGACTGGTCGCGGCCAAGTCCGACTTCATCCCCGGCATCCGCAACATCGACGAGGTCCACGAGGTCGGGCTCTTCGACCCCGCGACCTACGACCACGTCGACGCCGTGAGCGCCGACCAGGCACTGGACGGGATGCTCACCCTCATCCGCAGGTGCGGCGTGCTCTCCGGGCCCACGGGCGGCGCGGCGTTCCACGGCGCGGTCGAGCACCTGCGGCGCGACGACGACCAGGTCCAGGGCCGGCGCACCGCGGTGTTCATCGTGTGCGACCGGGCCGAGAGCTACCTCAGCTACGTGCGCAAGCGCCGACCGGAGCTGCTGCGGCGCCCCGCCCGCGCCGGGTCCGTCGCCGACGTCACCGACGAGCAGGCCGCACAGGTCCCCGCCCTCACCGTGGACCAGGCCCGGCAGTGGATCACCGAGGCCCGGCCCCTGGTCGTGGACCTGCGCGGGTCCTTCGCCTACGCGACCCAGCACCTGCCCGGCTCGGTGAACATCGTCGACGAGGTCTTCGACGACCTCACCCAGGCCGGCCTGCCCGTCGACGCCGACCAGCCGGTCCTGCTCGTGTGCCCCGTCGGGGAGCGCTCCGCCCGCTACGCCGCCCTGCTGCGCGACAAGGGGCACACCGACGCCCGCAGCCTCGCCGGGGGCGTCGTCGCCTGGCGCGACGCCGGGGCGCCGATGGTGAGGACCCGATGACCGTCCTCGACCACACCACCGGCACCGGGAGCGTCCTGGCCGGTGACGCCATCGACGTGACGCTCGCCGACCTGCACGACTGGCACGCCGAGCTGCGCGCCCAGTTCCCCATCCTCACGGCCAACCCGCACACCGCCTACCTCGACAGCTCCGCGACCGCCCAGAAGCCGCAGGCCGTCCTGGACGCCGTGCACCACTACCTCACGACCACCAACGCCAACGCCGGACGCGGCACCTACCCGTGGGCCACCACCACCACCGCCCAGGTCGAGGCCACCGCCGAGCGCATCAAGGAGCACCTGCACGACCCCGACCCGGCGACCTCCACCGTCCACCTGGTCCCCGGCACCTCCGCCGGGCTGCGGGCCGTGGCGACCGACTGGCTCACCGGGTGGCTGACCGACGGCGACGAGATCATCGTCCCGTTCGCCGACCACCAGGCCAACGCCCAGCCCTGGCTCGAGGCCCAGCAGCTCCTCGCCCGGCGCGGGATCCGCATCACCGTCCACGAGCTGCCCTACGAGACGGCCTCCGGCGACTACGACGACGTCGCGCTCGCGGCGATGGTCACCGACCGCACCCGCCTCGTGGCCGTCACGCACGTGCACCACGTGTACGGGGCGCACATGAACGTCGACCGGATCCGCCGTGCCGTGGGACCCGACGTCGTGGTGTGCCTGGACGCGGCCCAGAGCGTCGGCCACATGCCCGTCTCCGTGGCCGGGCTCGACGTCGACGTGCTCGTGTTCTCCGGTCACAAGGCCATGGCCCTGCCCGGGGTCGGGGCGGTCTGGTGCCGGGGCACCCGGGCCCCGGCGTTCGCACCCGCAGGCTGGCCCGGATCCCCCAACACCGTGGGTGCGGTCAGCCTGTGCGCGGCACTGTCCTGGCTCGACCAGGCCGGGCTCGACCGCATCGACCGCTGGACCGTGGCCCTCGGCGCCCGCCTCACCGACGCCCTGCACCACCTGGACGGGTTCGAGGTCCTGGGCTGCCAGGCGAGCCTCGCCGCCACCAGCACCGTCCAGCGGCGCCAGGGCATCGTCTCGTTCCGCCACCACACGATCGACGCCGCCGACCTCGGGTTCATCCTCACCGACCACGGGCTCCTGGTCCGCGCCGACCACCACTGCCAGGCCGGGGCGGGAGAGCGCGACGGCTCGGTCCGGGTCAGCACCCACGCCTACACCGCCGTCGACGAGATCGACCACCTGATCCACGTCCTGACCGACCTCGACCGAGGAGCGTACCGATGAGCACCAGAGGAACCGTCGTGCTGGTCGACGCCTACGCACCGGCCCTGCGCCTGGTGCGGGCCTTCGCCGCGGCCGGGTGCGACGTCGTGCGCCTGGCCAGCAGCCCCGACGTGCCGCCCTTCTACCGTGCCGGCCTCATCGCCGAGGAGTTCACCGCCGAGGTCGTCCACGACGGCGACCTCGACGCCACCGTCGGACGCGTCGCCGCGCTGCGTCCCGTCGCCGTCCTCGCCGGCGGTGAGATGGGTGTCGAGCTCGCCGACTCCGTCAGCGAGGCGCTCGGCCTGGCGAGCAACGGCACCCGGCGCAGCGCGGCCCGCCGCGACAAGTTCCAGCAGGCGCAGGCGGTGAGGGCCTGGGGCCTGCGCGCCACGCCCCAGATGCTCGTCGACGACGCGGACGAGCTCGCCGCCTGGCACCGGGTCGTGGGCGGACGCCTCGTGGTCAAGCCCGTGCGCAGCGCCGGCAACGACGGCGTCCAGTTCTGCGACACCCCCGAGGACTCCGTCGCCGCGCACCGGCGCCTGGCCGGCACCACCGACCTGTTCGGCGCGCCCAACGACCGCACCCTGGCCCAGCAGTACCTGCTCGGCACCGAGTACGTCGTCAACACCGTCAGCAGCGACGGCCGCCACCGCGTCACCGACGTGTGGCGGTACGTCAAGATCTCGGCCAACGGGGTCAGCGACCGGGTAGCCGCCGCGATCTCCGTCCCGCCCCACGACCCCGCCCGCGAGGTCCTCGTGGACTACACCCTGGCCGTGCTCGACGCCCTCGACGTGCGCCACGGCCCGGCCCACAGCGAGGTCATGCTCACCGCCGAGGGCCCCTGCCTGGTGGAGGTGGGGGTGCGCCTGTGCGGGGCCGACACCGCCTACTACGCCCAGCTCGCGTGCGGGGAGTCCCAGATCGAGTGGACCGTCGACGCCTACCTCGACCCCGAGCGGTTCCGCATGCGCGCGGACGAGCCGGTCGAACCACGCGGCGGCGCCGCCATGGTGTTCATGACGTCCCCGGTCGCCGGTCGGCTCCGTGGCTACCCGCTGCTCGGGCAGGTGCAGGCCCTCCCGTCGTTCCACGACGCCCAGCTCGCCGTCGTGCCCGGCGGCTCGCTCGTGGTCACCGTCGACGACACGACCGAGCCCCTCCTGGTGGGCCTGTCCCACCCCCACCAGGAGGTCGTCGAGCGCGACGTCATGACCATGCTCTACCTCGACGGTCCCGGCTTCTACGACCTCGAACCCGCGACCGCCGACGCCCAGCTCGCAGGGGCGCTCGCATGAGCGCCACCTCCTCCTACCGGGACGTGTGGGCCCTTCCCGGGGCACCCCGCCTGCTCGGCGGCGGAGTCGTCGCGCGCCTCGGGCAGGGCATCACCGTCCTGGCCTGGCTGCTCCTCATCCGTGAGACCACCGGCAGCTACGCCCAGGCCGCGACCGTCACCGCAGCCAGCTCCGTGGCCATCGCGCTCGCCGCGCCCGTCGCCGGCCGCCTGGCCGACCGGTTCGGCCCCAGCACCGTCCTCGTCGTGTGCGCCATCGCCCACGGGCTGACCCAGGTGATGCTCCTGGCCGCCGTCCTGGCCCGCGCGCCACTGGCCGTCCTGTGCGCGCTCGCGTTCACCTCGGGTGCGGTCCTGCCCCCCATCGGACCCGCTCTGCGCGCCGCATGGGCCGTCCTGACCGGGGCGGCGAGCGGCCGCTCACGCACCCGCAACGCCGCCATGTCGATCGAGTCGGCCCTGTTCGAGCTCGTCTACGTGCTCGGGCCGTTGCTGTTCGCCGGGTTCATGCTGCTCGCCGGCCCCCTCGCGCCCCTGACCGGCACCGGACCGGGGGTCCTGGGCCCGGCCGCGTCCCTGCTCGCCGCCGCGACCTGCACCGTGCTGGGCACCGTCGCGATCGCCCGCGGCTCCACCCTGCGTGGCCTGCGCACCCAGGGGACCGGGCCACGCACGCGCGGGCTCGGACCCCTGCGCGTGCCCGGCATCCCCCGGCTGCTCGTCGTGACCGCCGGGATCGCCGTGTCGTTCGGCGCCGCTCCGGTCGCGCTCGCCGCCTGGGCCGAGGGCCAGGACCCGACCACGTCCGGTGCGGTCACCGGGGTCCTGGTGTCCGTGTGGAGCCTCGGCAGCGCCGCGGCCGGCCTCTGGTTCGCCACCCAGCACCCCCGCGCGTCCCTGCGCCGCCAGCTCCTGCTGCTCACGTCGGGCCTGGCCGCCGGGTACGGCACCTGGCTCCTGGCGCCGTCGGCCTGGTGGTTGGGCGTGGTGCTGGTGGTCACCGGCGCCGTGATCGCTCCGCTCCTGACCGTCCAGGCGAACATCGTCGCCCACCTCAGCCCCCAGGGCATGCTGACCGAGGCCTACACCTGGATGACCACCACCAACCTGTCCGCCGCGGCCCTGGGCGCCGCCCTCACCGGCGTCGTCGTCGACACCACCGGCTCGGCCGCCTGGGGGTTCGTCGCCACCGGCCTCGCCGCCGCGGTCGCCGCCCTGGTC
>NZ_AXCZ01000134.1 GCF_000767165.1 Cellulomonas bogoriensis 69B4 = DSM 16987 | reverse complement strand
CGACGTCACCGACGGGCGACCGGGGGCGTCCAGCCCCCCGCAGCCGACCTGGACCCGCGGGCGCTGACGGGCCCGCGGGCCGAGGAGACCCCGCGCGAGGACGACGAGCGGCTCCTACGAGAGGTGCCGCCCCACTGGTGAGGCTCAGCGGGTCGGGCGCTCCGCGAGCAGGTCGCGGATCTCCTGGAGCAGGGCCACCTCGTCGCTCGGCGTCAGCGGCTCGGGTTCACGCCCGGCGGCACGTCGGGCCGCCAGCGCGTTCATGGGCGCCACGATCAGGAAGTAGATCGCTGCCGCGATGAGGAGGAAGTTCAGGGCGGCGGTCAGGACCACGCCGACCGAGAACACCGCCCCGTTGACCTCGAACACACCGACCGCGTCCAGGTTCGGTTCGCCGAAGACGGCTGCGATGAGGGGTGTGAACAGGCCGGCGACGAGGCTCTCGACCACACGCGAGAAGGCCGCCCCGATCACGACGGCCACGGCGAGGTCCACGACGTTGCCCCGCAGGATGAAGGTCTTGAAGCCGGTGATCACGTGAACCTCCTCGGTGGGCGGGCGGGCGCCCGCGGTCGGGGGAGATCCTTGCACCGACGGCGTCAACCGACGAGTACCGCCCCCAGGGGAGAGCGGGACGCGGCACCGGCCAGGGTCCGTCCCTCGGCGGGCGTCACCGCCACGACGGCCGTCCCGACGGCCCCGGCCCCTGAGGCACCCAGTCCCAGGACCTCCCCGCCATCGGTCTGCACGACCTCCAGGACGAGCGCCCTGCGGGCCAGCACAGCCACGTCGTCGTGCGCGTGGGCAGTCAGGGCAGAACCGGCGGGGCCGCCCACGAGGTCGACGCGGTCACCGGGTCGGATCAGCCCCGACGTGCCGCTGTCGATGCGCACGGCGACCATCACCGTGCCGTCGGGCGCAGTGATGTCGAACCGGTCGCCGACGAGGAGGGTCTCCACCAGCGGCATCCCGGCCGGCAGGTCGGTGCGGACCCTCTGGCCGACGGCGTCGGCGCGCTCGGTGATCGTCCCGTCCGGGACCGCGGCGCGCGGGAGCACGGTCGTCCTCACGTCCCGGACGGTGAGGACCTCGCCGGTGCCGACCGCACCGGCTGTCACGACCACCTCGACCGTGGGCTGCGGCGGGGGCGCGAGCTGGCGGGCCGCACCCAGGGCGACCAGGGCGACCACGCCGACGGTCAGCAGCACGCGGTGCCGCCAGAGGAGGATCCGGAGGGTGCGGGTGGGGCGGCGTCGGGAGGTGGGCACGGGCCCGACCGTAGGGGCACCGCCCGCGGGCGCCCGGGCAGGGACCGCCTGGCTGCGGGTCTGTGGACCGTGGTCGCGGGGGTCAGCCGGCGGCGGCGCCCGCCGTGGTGGACGTCGAGGTGGACGTCGAGGTGGAGGGCGTGGACGTTGCCCCGCCGGTCGAGGTGGACGTGCCGCTCGCCGACGTGGTCGTTCCGGTGCCGGTCGTGGTGCCGGTCGTGGTGTCGCTCGAGGTCTTCTCGGTCGACGGGCCCGCCGTCGTCCGCGCCCTGGTGCCCTTCTTCTTCTCCGCCCGGGCGTCGTTGCGGTAGAAGCCCGACCCCTTGAACACCACACCCACGCTCGAGAACAGCTTGCGCAGGCGGCCCTCGCACTCGGGGCACTCGGTCAGCGCCGCGTCGCTGAAGGACTGCTGGGCGTCGAACCGGTGGTCGCACGCGGTGCACGCGTAGGAGTAGGTGGGCACGGATCCTCCTGAGGGCTCGTCGGGGGCCGCCGTGGCGTTCGCCCGATCCTGGTGGGGGCCGCCATGGGGCTGGCACTCCTGTGGTTCGAGTGCCAATGGTACGCGGTCCCCCGTCCACACGCGGCACCCGACCCCGCCGGCGAGCGACTACCCTCGGAGCCGTGCCCCGACGTCACGCTGCTCGCCGTGCCCTGGTCGTGGTCGCGGCCCTGGTGGTCCTCGCGCTCGTCGCGGCGGTGGCCCTCGCTGCGACCGTCATGCGCCGACCCCTGCCGGACCGTGACGGTGCCGTCGACGTGGCAGGGCTCAGCGCCCAGGTCGACGTCCTGCGTGACGAGCAGGGCGTCCCGCACCTGTTCGCGGACACCGCCGAGGACCTGTTCTTCGCCCAGGGCTACGTGCACGCCCAGGAGCGCTTCTTCCAGATGGACTACCGCCGGCACGTGACCGCCGGCAGGCTCTCGGAGCTGGTCGGGGCGGACGCGGACGCGTTGGCGTCCGACCGCGTGGTCCGGGCCATGGGGTGGCGCGCGGTCGCCGAGCAGGAGTGGGACCTCCTGGCCCCCGGGACCCAGGCGTACCTGACGGCCTACGCCGACGGAGTGAACGCCTACCTCGGCGCCACGGCGCCGGAGGCCCTGGCGGTGGAATACACGGTCCTGGGCGCACGCGTGGACCTGGACGACCCCGAGCCGTGGAATCCCGTGGACTCCCTGGCCTGGCTCAAGGCCATGGCCTGGGACCTGCGCAGCAACTACGACCACGAGCTGTCGCGTGCCCTGACCTACGCGACGGTCCGCGACGTGGACCGCGTCGAGGAGCTGTTCCCGCGGTACCCGTACGACCGGAACGCCCCCATCCTGTCCGGGGACGACGTCCGGACCGTCGCCTCGCCCGCGGGTGTGTCCCTGGACCTGGACGCCGATCTCGTGGACGCGCTGGAGGCGACAGAGCGCGCCCTGGACGCGTTGCCCACCCTGGTGGCCCAGGGCGAGGGCCGTGGCTCGAACTCGTGGGTGGTCTCAGGTGAGCACACCGCCTCGGGGTCGCCGATCCTGGCTGCCGACCCGCACCTGGCGCTGTCGGCTCCGGGGGTGTGGACCCAGATGGGTCTCCACTGCCGCGAGGCCGGCGAGCAGTGCCCCTTCGAGGTCAGCGGGTTCACGTTCGCAGGCTTCCCCGGGGTGATCGTGGGCCACAACGCCGACCTGGCGTGGGGCCTGAGCAACCTCGGTGCCGACGTCACCGACTTCTTCCTGCACCGGACCGATCCCGAGGCCGGTACGTACGAGCGTGACGGCGAGGACGTCCCGTTCGACGTGCGCACCGAGGTCATCGAGATCAACGGCGCCGCGCCGGTCGAGTTCGCGGTGCGCTCCACGGTGCACGGGCCGATCCTGTCCGACGTCCTGGACCTGGGGCGCGTCACGGGGTCACCGGCGCCCGAGGTGCCGCGGCGCAGCTCGATCGAGGTCGCCCTGGGGTGGACGGCGCTGGAGCCGGGCGCCACCGCGGACGCGATCTTCATGCTGAACACCGCCTCGGACGCCGAGGACGTGGCTGAGGCCGCCGCGGCGCTGGAGGTCCCGAGCCAGAACATCGTCTTCGCGACCACGGACGGGCAGATCGGCTACCAGGCGCCGGGCCGGGTGCCGGTCCGTGCACGGGTGGGTGGTGGCCCGGTCCCGGCCGACGGCACGTGGCCGCGGCCCGGCTGGGACTCCCGGTACGACTGGCAGGGGTTCGTCGACGCGGACGACATGCCGGCCGTGGTCGACCCTCCCGGTGGTGTCATCGTCGCCGCCAACCAGCCGGTGACGCCCCGCGGGGCCGGGCCGGTGCTCGCCGAGGACTGGGACTACGGGTACCGCGCGCAGCGGATCCGTACGCTGCTGGAGCGGCAGGTCGAGGCGGGGGAGCCCGTGGACGTGGAGTCGACGGCCGCGCTCCAGATGGACTCGTGGAGCCCGCAGGCCGAGCTCCTGGTCCCGGCGTTGCTCGAGGTCCCGGTCGACGCGTTCACCCGTGAGGGCGTGGACCTGCTGCGCGACTGGGACTACACCCAGGAGCCGGACTCGGCGGCGGCGGCGTACTTCGCCTCGGTGTGGTCCAACCTGCTGGAGCTGACGTTCCAGGACGACCTCCCGCACGACCAGTGGCCCAGTGGTGACAGCCGCTGGATCGCGGTGGTCACGCAGCTGATGGATGACCCGGGCAACGCCTGGTGGGACGACCGGCGCACCGTCAACGTCGTCGAGAGCCGCGACGAGATCCTGGCCCGCAGCCTGACCGCCGCGCGACTGGAGCTGACGGTGAGCCTGGGCAAGACCGCGGACGAGTGGCAGTGGGGCCGGCTCCACACGGCACGACCCTTGCACCCGGTGCTGGGCGGTGAGGACACCCCGCGGGTCATCCGCTCGGTCATGAACCCCAGCCCCGTAGGTGTGGGCGGTGGCTCCAGTGCCGTGAACGCCACGTCGTGGCACGCGGCGACGGGCGGGTTCGAGGTGGACTCAGGGCCGTCGATGCGGATGGTCGTGGATCTGGGCGACCTGGACTCCTCGCGGTGGGTGGACCACATGGGTGTCTCCGGCCACCCGGCGAGCCCGAACTACGGCGACCAGCTGGAGCCGTGGGCCCGGGGTGAGACGTTCCCGTGGCCGTTCAGCCGGGCAGCGGTCGAGGAGGCCGCCACCCGCACCCTCACCCTGCGTCCGGGGTCCTGACCCACTGCCACCCCGTGGGCGTGGCGACCACGTCGACCATCCGGTCGTGCGGCTCGCGGGGCAGTGGCCGGCTCGCCGCGTCGTAGACCTCTTCGTCGAAGACCGTCGCGATCACGGTCGCACCGGGGTTCGCGTGCGCGAGCACGCGGTCGTACCAGCCTCCGCCCTGCCCGAGCCGCGCCCCCGAGGTGTCGACCGCCAGGGCCGGCGCGATGATCGCCTGGGCCTGGGCCAGGGCCTCGGCGCCCAGGGTGGGACCCCCCGGCTCGGGCGGGCGTCCCGGCGCCCGGACCTGCAGGTCCTCCACACCGGTGAACCACGCCCAGTCGCGCTGCAGCCCCGCGCCCAGCACCGGCAGGAGCACCTCGGTGCCGCGCTCGGCGAGGAGCTCCAGCAGCGGGAGGGTGTCAGGTTCCGTCGCGCGCGAGACGTACGCGGCGACGCACCCTGCACCGGTCACCTGCTCCAGGCCTGCGACGACCTCCGCCAGGTCGATCCCGGCCCGGGCGCGGGTGCGGGGCGACCGCTTCTCGCGTTCGGACCGGATCGCCCGACGGAGCTCGTCCTTGGCGTCGAACACGTCGAGGGCTCCGTGATGGGCCGGGTACGGCTGGGCGACGGCGCTCATGGTCACATCATCGCAAAGAAAGTGTCCATCGCCCGTCAGGAAGGGTCAGGTGTGGACCGAACGGTGGAGCGACTTCACCCGGCGCCCGCCCCCGGGAGGGGCCTGGGAGGGGCCCGGGCGGAGCAGCCCGGCGCGTGGTGGACGCCGTGACCCACCGGCCTGTCATGATGTGCTCCCTATGAGAACCGTGCATGACCACCTGGCTGCGGTGCTCGACGCCGCCCGACCGGTCCCGCCGCTCGACGTGGTCCTGTCGGACGCGGCGGGTTGCATCCTCGCCGAGCAGGTCACCTCCCCGGCGGACGTGCCGCGGTGGTCCGTCGCCGCGGTCGACGGGTACGCGGTGCGGTCCGGGGACGTCGACGGCCACGGAGGGGCGCGTGAGCTCCCGGTGGTGCACGACGCTCCGGTCACCTCGACCGAGCGGCTGCACCTGGTCCCGGAGGCCGCGATCCTGGTCGCTGCAGGGGCCCCGGTCCCGCACGGTGCCGACTGCGTGGTGCCGATGGACCGGACCGACCGCGGGCGCGCCCGCGTGGTGGTGCGGGGCGCCGTCGCGCCCGGGGAGAACGTGCGGGGGGCGGGGCACGACGCCCATGCCGGTGAGGTGCTGCTGGACCAGGGCGTCCGGGTCGGTGCCCGGCACCTGGCGGTGGCCGCGGCGCTCGGGCGCGGACGCCTGCGGGTCCACCCCGCTCCGCGAGTGGTGGTGCTGTCGGTCGGGGACGAGCTCGTCGTGCCGGGAAGGCGGCTGCCTGACGGTGGGATCCACGACGCCGACACCCATGCGCTGGCCGCAGCGGTGCAGGACACGGGGGCCACCGCGGTGCGGGTGGGACCGGTGGGTGACGACCGGGGCGTGCTGCGCGAGGTCATCGCCGACCAGCTGGTGCGCGCCGACCTCCTCGTGGTGACGGGCGGGTTGAGCGCCGGTCCCTGGGACACCGTCACCGACGTCCTGGCTCCGCTGGGCACCATGCGGTTCGACCAGGTGGCCATGACCCCGGGCCGGCGCCAGGGGTTCGGGACGGTCGAGGGGGTGCCGACGTTCGCCCTGCCCGGGCACCCGGTGGCCGCGCAGGTGGGGTACGAGGTCTTCGTGCGGCCCGCCCTGCGCACCATGGGTGGTCACTCCGAGGTGTTCCGGCCCTCGTTGCGGGCCGCCGCCACGCACCCGTGGTCGGCACCGGCGGGGGTGCGGCAGTTCGTGCCGGGCCGGGTGAGCGGCTCTCCGACGGAGGGATACCTGGTCACCGCGCTCGGGGACCCCGGTCGTCCGGCACTGCGGGACCTGGCGGCGGCGAACTGCCTGGCGGTCGTCGGTGAGGACGTCACCACGGTGCGTGCGGGGGACACCGTCCCCTGCCTGGTCCTGGACAGCTGATGGCGCCCGGCTGGCCGGCGGTCCTGGTCGACGGTGAGGTGCGGCTGCGACCGCTGCGTCGGCGCGACGCGAAGGCGTGGTCGGCGCTGCGGGCGTCGAACCACGCCTGGCTCGACCCGTGGGAGGCGACGTCGCCCGAGCCGCGTATTGGGCCGCCGCCCTCGTTCGGGGACTTCGTGCGGGCTCTCTCGGCGCAGGCGCGGCGGGGGTCGGCGCTGCCGTTCGCGGTCGATCACCAGGGCGAGCTGGTGGGTCAGCTGACCGTCGCCACGATCGTGCGGGGCTCGGCGTCCTCGGCGAGCATCGGGTACTGGGTGAGCAGGCACGTGGCGGGCCGGGGCATCATCCCGACGGCTGTGGCGCTGGCGGTGGACCACTGCTTCGGGCCGGTGGGCCTGCACCGGGTCGAGATCAACATCCGGCCCGAGAACGGTCCGAGCCTGCGCGTGGTCCAGAAGCTGGGTCTGCGGGACGAGGGCGTGCGCGAGCGCTACCTGCACATCCAGGGGCGCTGGCGGGACCACCGCACGTTCGCGATCACCAGCGAGGAGGTCCCCGAGGGCCTGCTGGTACGGTTGCGGCGGCGGGGGACCACACCGGTGTAGTTTCGGGCCACGACACGCCGGGACCGGTGCGACGTCGGCCCGACCGGCTCACCTACCGTCGACTGGTGGGCCAGGCCGGACTCGTGGTGATCGCCATGACAGGGCTCTGGCTCGCCTACCTGGTGCCGCACCATCTGCGGTACCGCCGGCAGCTGGTGGAGTCGCGGGCCGACGACCGCTACTCCCACGGGCTGCGGGTCGTGAGGGTGGCACGGTCGGGCTCTCCGTCCTCGGGGACGTCCGAAGCCACCCGCGGCCTGGTCGTACTTCACCCGTCGTCGGGTACCGCTCGAGCTGGAGGTGGCGTGATGGATCGACCGCACGCGGCTGGTGCCCGGGCCCTGCCCGACGCGGAGCGGGGCGTTGTCGATGCCGAGCGTCTGGCGCACCTGGCCCGACGCGGTGCTGCCGCCAGGCGGCGAGCGGCACTGGCGGGTGGGCTGCTGGTCCTGACGGTCGTCGGCTGGTCGGTGGTCGCGTTCACGGCGGTGGCGGCCGTCCTGGCGGTGGTCCCGACGGTGCTGCTCGCCGGGGTGCTGGTCCTGGGGCGCCGTGCGGTGATCGCCGCTGCCCGGGCCGATGCGCGGTGGGAGCAGGAGCTGCTGTCGCGGCCTCCGGGGACGGAGGCCCCGACGGTGGTCGGGCACGCAGCCAGGCCGGACGACTCGGGTACGCAGCTGATCCCGCGCGTGCCCCGGGAGCAGGAACG
>NZ_AXCZ01000104.1 GCF_000767165.1 Cellulomonas bogoriensis 69B4 = DSM 16987 | reverse complement strand
GGCCGTCCCAGGACGAGCATCCGCACCAGTGTCGCCAGCGGGGTGCCGGCGACGTCCGGGTGCGCGGTGGCCCGCAGGGCGGGGACCGCCTGCTCCCGGTGCAGGGCCGCAGAGGCGTCGGCGCCCAGGAGCTCCTCGACGGCGTCGACGGTGAACCGGGCCTCGAGCAGGTCCTCCCGCAGGGCGGCGACCAGGGTGCCGTCCAGGGCGGGGACGTCGGGGGGCCGGGGTGCGCCGGTCTGTTCGCTCACCCAGGACAACTACCACGACCCGGCGCCCCGGGCGTCCTCGACACCGGTACGGCGCACCTGGGGACGACGACCACGCGGCATCGCGCGCACCGTACGATCGTCGCCCGGGTGCGCCGCTCGGCGCACGTCACCTCGAACCCGGAGATCCTTCATGCGCCGTTCCCGTTCCCGCCTGCTCGCCCTCCCGCTCGGCCTGGCGCTCGTCGCCGGGCTCGCCGCGTGCGGTGAGGACGAGACCGAGGCCACACCCACGCCCGGGGCCGACGAGGCCACCGCTTCGCCCGAGCCCGAGCCCGTCGACGACGCCGCCGCGTGCCTCGAGGGTGAGTGGGACCTGGACGTGACCGACCAGCTCGCCGCCCAGCAGGCGCTGATGGGAGTCACCGACGCCGAGGTGCAGGTCGACGGCAGCGCCACGCTGACGTTCACCGACGGGACCGTCGTGCGCACCCTGGACGAGGTGGAGTCCCAGGTCAGCTTCACCTTCATGGACGAGCAGATGGAGGTCTGGAGCCGCCAGGACGGCACCGCGACCGGCTCGTACACCGTGACCGGTGACCGCCTCGACATCGTCGACACCGACCAGCAGGGCCTGACCCTGGAGCAGCGCACCCTGATCAACGGCGAGGAGTTCGAGATCCCCGACGTGGATCTCGGGGACCTGTCCACCGACGAGGCCTACACGTTCACCTGCAGCGACAGCGAGCTGCGTCTGGTGCCGGACTTCTCGGCACTGACGGGCGAGGGCATGGAGATGCTGGCCGAGCTGGACCCCGAGGAGTACGCCACGGTGCTCACGCGCCGCTGACGACCCACGTGCGGTGGTGACGGGCGGGCTCCCCGGGCGGGGGCCCGCCCGTCCTGCGTAGCATCGAGGGCGAGGTGCCCGTCCCGTGCGCCTGCACCGACACCCCGGAGACATGATGAACCGCGCACGTGCGCTCGCCCTTCCCCTGGCCCTCGGCACCGTGCTGGCGCTGACCGCGTGCGCCGCCGACCCCGAGGCGACCGACCCGACGGAGCCGCCCACCGACGCCGAGACCGGCGACACCGAGGCGCAGGCACCCGCCGGCGGCGACGTGGACCCGGCGTGCCTGCAGGGCTCGTGGGACACGGACCTGGAACGGCTGCTGGAGGTCCAGACCGCAGGTGTCGAGGTCGACGACTACGAGCACGAGTTCAGCGGCAGCGCCGTGCTCACCTACGACGACGGCACCATGATCCGCGAGGCCGACGAGCTCGAGGTCACGCAGTGGTTCTCGGTGGAGGGCCAGCAGATGGAGAGCTGGATGCGGGAGCACGGCACCGTCACCGGCACCTACACCCTGGACGGCGACCGCCTGGAGATCTCGGACCTGGACTCCTCGGACATCGAGGTCCAGACCCGCACCGAGATCGAGGGCGAGGAGGTGCCCGCACCCGAGATCGACCCCGCGGACGTGTTCGTCGACGGCATGTACTTCGCCGAGTGCGCCGGTGACGAGCTGTACCTCACCCCGGACCTGAGCGAGCTCGAGGCCCAGGGCATCGAGGTCGACCCCGCCGACTTCCGCCTGGTCTACCACCGCCGCTGATCCGTCGCTGCTCGGCCGCCGACCCGAGGTTGCCGCCCCGAGAGCTCACACGACCGACGGGTCGTTCTCGAGGCGGCCCTCGCGGTCGACGCGGGCGGCACGCAACCTCGAGAGGATCACCGCGCCGAACGCGATGCCGGCGGCGACCACCGCGATCGACAGCCTGACCACGTGGTCGGCGTCCGGGCCGATGCTCACCTGCACCACCGCCGGCGCGATGAGCAGGGCCACCAGGTTCATCACCTTGATCAACGGGTTGATGGCCGGGCCCGCGGTGTCCTTGAACGGGTCGCCGACCGTGTCGCCGATGACGACGGCGGCGTGGGCGTCGGAGCCCTTGCCGCCGAACTGCCCGTCCTCGACGATCTTCTTGGCGTTGTCCCACGTGCCGCCCGCGTTGGCGAGGAACACGGCCATCAGCACCCCGGCGGCGATCGACCCGGCGAGGAAGCCCGCCAGGGGCCCGACGCCCAGACCGAAGCCCACCGCGATCGGCGCGAACGCGGCGAGCAGGCCCGGCGTGGCGAGCTCGCGCAGCGAGTCACGCGTGCAGATGTCGACCACGCGGCCGTAGTCGGGGCGCACCTCGCCGGTCATGATCCCGGGCATCTCCCGGAACTGCCGTCGCACCTCGAACACGATCGCGCCGGCCGCGCGGGTCACCGCGTCGATCGCCAGGCCCGAGAACAGGAACACCGTCGCCGCACCCAGGATCACCCCCACCAGCGTGATCGGGGAGATGACCTCGTAGGACAGCATCGCGAACGACAGCCCGGCCGGTTCGATCATGTCACCGATGTCGGCCAGGGCCTGGCGCACGGCGTCGGAGTACGAGCCGAACAGGGCGGTTGCGGCCAGGACCGCCGTCGCGATCGCGATGCCCTTGGTGATGGCCTTGGTGGTGTTGCCCACGGCGTCCAGATCGGTGAGGGTCTGGGCGCCCTCGGCGTCCACGTCCCCGGACATCTCCGCGATGCCCTGCGCGTTGTCCGACACCGGACCGAAGGTGTCCATGGCCACGATCACCCCGACCGTGGTCAGCAACCCGCAGCCGGCCAGGGCCACCAGGAACAGCGACAACCACACCGAGCCGCCGGAGACCAGGAACACCCCGCAGATCGCGGCGGCGATGATGCCCGCCGTGTAGACCGCGGACTCGAAACCCACCCCGATGCCCGAGAGCACCACCGTCGCCGGGCCGGTCAGGGACGTGCGCGCCACGTGCAGGGTCGGCTTGGACGCCGTGCCCGTGAAGTAGCCGGTGAGCCACAGGATCACCCCGGCCAGGACGATCCCGATCAGCACCGCGAGGGTCGCGACCACCCGCGGGTCCCCGTCGTGGTCGGCCAGGACGTCTCCGACCCCGGTGAGCTCGGCGAACGAGCCCGGCAGGTAGACGAAGGCGGCGACGGCAGCGAGGAGCGCGCCGACCACGGCCGACACGTAGAAGCCCCGGTAGATGGCCCGCAGCCCGCTCTCGTTGCCGCGCACCCGGGTGAGGACAACGCCCAGTGCCGCGGTCAGGGCACCGATCGCGGTCACCAGAAGGGGGAAGACCAGCCCCTCCTCCCCGAAGGCGACCCGGCCCAGGATCAGAGCGGCCACCAGGGTCACCGCGTACGACTCGAACAGGTCCGCCGCCATGCCCGCACAGTCGCCGACGTTGTCGCCGACGTTGTCGGCGATGGTCGCGGCGTTGCGGGGGTCGTCCTCGGGGATGTGCTGCTCGACCTTGCCGACCAGGTCCGCCCCGACGTCGGCGGCCTTGGTGAAGATCCCGCCACCGACGCGCATGAACATCGCCAGCAGCGCCGCACCGAAGCCGAAACCCTCCAGGACCGCCGGTGCGTCGCCCCGGTAGATCAGGACCACCGACGCGGCGCCCAGCAGCCCCAGGCCCACCACCGACATGCCGACCACGCCGCCGGTGCGGAACGCGATGCGCGCCCCCTCGCTGCGACCACCCGGGCGGGTCGCCGCCGCGGCCACCCTCACGTTCGCGCGCACCGCCAACCACATGCCCAGGTAGCCGATCGCCGCCGAGAAACCCGCTCCCAGCAAGAAGAACACCGACCTGCCGACCCGCACCCCGGTGTCGCCCGGAAGCAGGAACAGCAGCGCGAACACCACCACCGCGAACAGCACCAGGGTCCGCAGCATGCGGTGCAGGTACGCCGACGCGCCCTCCTGGACCGCGGTCGCGATGCCCTGCATGCGTGCGGTGCCCCCGTCCGCGGCGAGCACCTGCCGGCGCAGCACCGCGGCGAACACCAACGACACGACGGCGATCGCGGCGACGACCGCGACGATGGTCAGGCTCGAGGTCCCGAGCGTGGGCATCCGTCCTCCTCGACGTCGCTGCGCCGACCCGGCGCCGTTGCCGGGAGGCCACGCGGCTCCCCCTGAGCCACGACGGCCCGCAGTCTACGGGCGCGACCGGCGCTCGACATGCGCACCGGACGATCGGGGGTGACGCTGGGGGCGAACCGTCACACGTACCCCACAAGGAGCAGTGATGACCGACCAGACCACCCCGAAGGACCCCACCGACCAGCACGGCAGCCCCGACTCGGACACCATCGCCCACCCCGGGCTGACCCGGGACATGGACGAGCAGCCCGACCACGGCGAGGAGACCTACGTCGGCTCCGGGCGCCTGGAGGGCAAGCGGGCCGTCCTGACCGGTGGTGACTCCGGGATCGGCCGGGCGGTGGCCATCGCCTACGCCCGGGAGGGCGCCGACGTGCTGCTGTCGTACCTGCCCGAGGAGCAGGAGGACGCCGAGACGACCGCCTCGTACGTGCGTGAGGCCGGCCGCACCGCCGTCCTGGTGCCCGGCGACATCCGGGACGAGGCCCACTGCCAGGAGATCGTCGACACCGCGGTGCGGGAGCTCGGCGGGATCGACGTGCTGGTCAACAACGCCGCGTACCAGATGGCCCAGGACGGTGGGATCTTCGACATCACCACCGAGCAGCTGGACCGGGTGATGAAGACCAACATCTACGCCCTGTTCTGGATCACCAAGGCCGCGCTGGCGCACATGCAGCCGGGGTCCTCGATCATCAACGTGTCCTCGATCCAGGGGTACCAGCCCAGCCCGCAGCTGCTGGACTACGCGACCACGAAGGCCGGGATCATCAACTTCACCCGAGGGCTGGCCCAGCAGCTCGGCGAGAAGGGCATCCGCGTCAACACCGTGGCGCCGGGGCCGATCTGGACGCCGCTGATCCCCGCGACCATGCCCGAGGGCAAGGTCGACCAGTTCGGTGAGGACACCCCCGAAGGACGTCCCGGGCAGCCGGCCGAGCTCGCACCGGCGTTCGTGTTCTTCGCCAGCCAGGAGTCCAGCTACACCACCGGGCAGCGGCTCGGGGTGGCCGGCGGCAAGATGATGCCCTGACCGCTCCCGCCCTCAACGCAGCGGCCCCGCACCCCCTGGACGGGGTGCGGGGCCGCTGGACGTCCCGGGTCAGTCGGCCAGTCAGTCGGCCAGGGCCTCGTCGACCGTGGTGTGGATGGTGAACACCTGGGTGAGGGCCGTGATCCGGAAGACCTTGAGGATCTTCTCCTGGTTGATGACCAGACGCAGGTCGCCCCCGAGGGTGCGGACCTTCTTCAACGCGCCGACCAGCACGCCCAACCCGGTGGAGTCCATGAACTTCACCTCAGTGAGGTTCACCACCAGATCGGTGTGCTCACGCTCGATCAGGCCCGTGAGCTCCTCGCGCAGCACCGGTGCGGTGTAGACATCGATCTCGCCCGTGACGTCGACCACCGTGCGGTCACCGTCCACGCGGCTCGTGACGGACACGTCCACACCGACCTCCCCCATCCCACGCTCACATGCTCCCGACTGCGGCCATTCAACCAAACCCCGGCCCGGCGTGCGGCCGCTCACGCCCGCACCGGCACCCTGCCGGGGCCGACCCCGGCCTGGTGGGCCGTGAGCGCTGTAGCGTACCGCTCCCTGACGCCCTGCACGCGGACCTCCTGCAGGACGTGGTCGCGCACCCCGAGACTAGCGAGCATCCCGCGCAGGCGTGCCACCGCCTCGTCGTCCATGGTGGTCGGGTCGACCGTGGTGCGGACCTGGTGGTCCACACCTGAGTCCAGGACCAGCTCCAGGGACCGCATCGCCCGCTCCCCGGCCCCGGGACGGCCGGTGACCGCCTCGTACAGGTCCAGGGGCGCCTTCACGTCCAGACCCACCCAGTCGACCAGGGGAAGCAGCTGCGCCAACCTGCCCGGGTACGGGCCGGCGGTGTGCAGCCCCACCCCGAACCCCGCCTCCCGCACCTGGCGGACCGCGTCGGGCAGGCCCGGCTGACGGGTCGGCTCACCACCGGAGAGCACCACCCCGTCCAGGCGACCCACCCGACGCGAGAGCAGGTCCATGACCTGCGACCACCGGACCGTCCCCGGGGTCCTGGGGTCGATCAGGCCCGGGTTGTGGCAGTACCCGCAGTCCAACGGGCAGCCCTGGCAGAACACCGTCGCGACCAGTCGGCCCGGCCAGTCGCAGGTCGACAACGGCACCAGTCCGGCGATCTGCAGGCCCTCGGCGCCCCGCTGGGCGGGCGGGGGCATCAGACCGGCGCCGGCTCGGCCGCCCGGTCCACCGACCGGGCCGCAGCGGCCTCGGTGAAGTGGGTGCGCTCGGCGTGCTCGCCCTTCTTCCCGATGTTGAACGAGCTCACCGGGCGGTGGTAGCCCATCACCCGGGTCCACACCTCGCACACCTGCCCGCAGCGTGGGCACGCGTGGTGCTCACCGGCGAGGTACCCGTGGGCGCCGCAGATCGAGAACGTCGGCGTGACCGTCAGGTACGGCAGGCGGTGGTGGGCCAGTGCCCGGCGCACCAGCTCCCGGCACGCGTCCGGGGTGGACACCTGCTCGGACATGTACAGGTGCAGGACGGTGCCGCCGGTGTACCGCGACTGCAGCTCGTCCTGGAGGTCCAGGGCCTCGAACGGGTCGTCGGTGAACCCGACCGGGAGCTGGGAGGAGTTCGTGTAGTACGGGTTCTCGTCGGTGCCGGCGTGCCGGATTCCGGGGAACCGGGCGAGGTCCTCCTTCGCGAACCGGTAGGTGGTGCCCTCTGCGGGGGTCGCCTCGAGGTTGTACAGGTGGCCGGTGGACTCCTGGAACTCGACCATGCGGGCACGGACGTGGTCCAGCAGGCGCAGGGCGATGCCGTGGCCGGTGGGTGTGGTGACGTCGTCGGCGTCGTCGGTCAGGTTGCGGATCATCTCGTTGATGCCGTTGACGCCGATCGTGGAGAAGTGGTTGCGCAACGTCCCCAGGTAGCGGCGCGTGTACGGGAACAGGCCCTCGTCGATGTACCGCTGGATGACCTTGCGCTTGACCTCCAGGGAGTCCCGCGCCAGCTCCAGCAGGCGGTCCAGCGCGGCGAGCAGCGCCTGCTCGTCCCCGCGGTGCAGGTAGCCCAGCCGGGCGCAGTTGATCGTCACCACACCCAGGGAGCCGGTCTGCTCGGCCGAGCCGAAGAGGCCGTTGCCGCGGGCGAGCAGCTCCCGCAGGTCCAGTTGCAGGCGGCAGCACATCGACCGGATCTGGCCTGGCTCGAGGTCGGAGTTGAGGAAGTTCTGGAAGTACGGGAGCCCGTACCTGGCCGTCATCTCGAACAGCCGGTCGGCGTTGGGGCTGTGCCAGTCGAAGTCGGTGGTGATGTTGTACGTCGGGATGGGGAAGGTGAACACCCGACCGGAGGCGTCACCGGTGGTCATCACGTCGATGTACGCCTCGTTGATCATGTCCATCTCGGCCTGCAGGTCCCCGTAGGTGAACGGCTGCTCGACCCCGGCGACCACCGGGACCTGGTCGCGGAGGTCCGCGGGGCAGGCCCAGTCGAACGTCAGGTTCGTGAACGGCGTCTGGGTTCCCCACCGGGACGGGACGTTCAGGTTGTAGACCAGCTCCTGGATGCCCTGACGCACCGCCGCGTAGTCCAGGCCGTCGACCCGCACGTAGGGGGCCATGTAGGTGTCGAACGAGCTGAAGGCCTGCGCGCCGGCCCACTCGTTCTGCATGGTGCCCAGGAAGTTCACGATCTGCCCCACGGCCGAGGAGAAGTGCTTGGGAGGCCCGGCCTCGACCTTGCCCGGGACGCCGTTCAGGCCCTCGGTCAGCAGGGTGCGCAGCGACCAGCCGGCGCAGTACCCCGCGAGCATGTCGAGGTCGTGGATGTGCAGGTCGCCCTCGCGGTGCGCACGGCCGACCTCCGGGGCGTACACGTGCGACAGCCAGTAGTTGGCCGTCACCTTGCCCGCGGTGTTGAGGATCAGCCCACCCAGGGAGTAGCCCTGGTTGGCGTTGGCGTTGACGCGCCAGTCCGACCGGTCCAGGTACTCGTTGATGGACGAGCCGACGTCCACCACGGTGCGCGCGTCGGCGCGCAGGCGCTCGTGCTGGGCGCGGTAGGCGATGTACGCGCGGGCGGTGGGGGTCGCGCCGGCGGTGATGAGGACCTCCTCCACCAGGTCCTGGATGCGCTCGACGTGGGGGTGCTCCACACCCTCGGTCCGCAGCCTGGCGACGACCGCATCGGACAGCTCCGCGGACCGCGCGGCGTCGACCTCACCGGTCGCGGCACCCGCGAGGGTGATCGCGCGGGCGATCCGTCCGGCGTCGAACGGCACCACGGCGCCGCCCCTGGTCACTGCCCCACGCAGCTCTGTCCCCGTCTCCATACCCTGACCCCGTCCCTACATGTTGTGTCTTGATCGACCCATAGCCCCAACATGTTCGATCCAAGGGGGCGTCGCGTCGTGGACGGTAGGACGTAGGTCCCGAGGGCCGCGTGGCCACCGCGGGAGCCGGTGCCACCGGTGGGAGGATCGGCACGTGCCGAGGGACCTGCTGGACGTGCTGACCGCCGGCGGTCTGCGCGGGGACCGGGTCACCCACGTCGAGCACCTGCCCGCCCGTCCCGGCACCCACGCGCCGTGGCCCGCCTGGGCCCCACCGGACCTCGTCGACGCCTACCAGCACCTGGGCGTCCGGGAACCGTGGCTGCACCAGGTCCGGGGCGCGCAGGCCGTCCGGGACGGCCACCACACCGTCCTGGCCACGTCGACCGGCTCGGGCAAGTCGCTGGCGTACTGGCTCCCCGCGTTGACGGCGGTCACCGACCCCCCGGGGCGCCCGCCGACCGCACCACCCCCGAGCGGGTCCCGCCCACCGCGGGGCACCGTGCTGTACCTGGCTCCCACCAAGGCGCTCGCCGCCGACCAGCTCGACGGCCTCGAACGGCTGGGCGCCCACCGCGGCACCGACGTCCGGGTCGCCACCTGCGACGGCGACACCCCCGTCGACGAACGGCGCTGGGTGAGGGAGCACGCCGACGTGGTGCTCACCAACCCGGACTTCCTGCACTTCTCGCTGCTGCCCGGGCACCAGCGGTGGGCGCGGCTGCTGCGCGGCCTGCAGGTCGTGGTCGTCGACGAGGCGCACGCGTTCCGTGGGGTCCTGGGCGCGCACGTCGCCGCCGTCCTGCGGCGGCTGCGGCGGCTCG
>NZ_AXCZ01000132.1 GCF_000767165.1 Cellulomonas bogoriensis 69B4 = DSM 16987 | reverse complement strand
CGCGCCGTGCAGACGCCCCAGGGCTTCCACCTCGGTCTGCTGCGCGAGGCGCACGCGGCCGGGGCCGCCAGGGCAGGGGACGAGGCGACGGCCGCCACCGACGACGCGGCCCTGGTCGAGGCCCTCGGCCACGCGGTGTGGGTCGTGGACGGCGACCCGGCCGCATCGAAGATCACGACGGCCCAGGACCTTGCTGCGGCCACCAGACGGCTCCAGGAGCACCCATGACGCTGCCGCGCACCGGCCTCGGTGTCGACGTCCACGCCTTCGCCCCCGAGGGCAGCGACCGGCCCCTGTGGCTCGCGGGGTTGCACTGGCCCGGTCAGCCGGGCCTGGAGGGGCACTCCGACGCCGACGTCGCCGCCCACGCCGCTGCCGACGCCCTCCTCTCAGCCGCGGGCCTGGGTGACCTGGGTCAGGTGTTCGGCACCAGCGACCCCCGGTGGGCCGGTGCCGCCGGTGCGACGCTGCTGGCCGAGGCCGCCCGCCTGGTCCGTGAGGCCGGTTTCGAGGTCGGCAACGTCGCGATCCAGGTGATCGGGAACCGGCCGCGCCTGGGTTCCCGGCGCACCGAGGCCCAGGAGGTCCTGGCCCGGGCGTGCGGCGCACCGGTCTCCCTCTCGGCCACCACGACCGACGGGCTGGGCCTGACGGGCCGCGGCGAGGGGGTCGCGGCCGTGGCCACCGCGCTGGTCGCGGCCCGTTCTGCGCCCTGACGCCCCGGTACCCTGGCGCGGTGACACTGCACCTGTTCGACACCGCCACGCGCACCACCCGACCGTTCGAGCCCCTGCAGCCGGGCCGCGCGGGGGTGTACGTGTGCGGCGCGACCGTGCAGGGCGCCCCCCACATCGGTCACATGCGCATGGCCGTGGCGTTCGACGTGCTGGTCCGCTGGTTGCAGCGCGCGGGCCTGGAGGTGACGCTCATCCGCAACGTCACCGACATCGACGACAAGATCCTCGCCCGGTCCACCGAGGCCGGGGTGCCGTGGTGGGCGTGGGCCCAGCGTCACGAGCGCATGTTCACCGCAGCCTACGACGCGCTCGGCGTCCTGCCGCCCACCTACGAGCCGCGAGCCACGGGCCACGTCACCGAGATGGTCGAGCTCATGGAGACCCTCGTCGGACGCGGGCACGCCTACGTCACGGGCGAGGGTGACGTGTGGTTCGACGTCCGGTCGTTCCCCGAGTACGGCACGCTCACGAACCAGCGTCCCGAGGACCTCACCCCGCCCACCGACGAGCCCAGCACCGCGGGGGCGAGCAAGCGCGACCCGCACGACTTCGCGCTGTGGAAGGCCACCAAGCCCACGGACCCGCCGGGCGCCTCGTGGCCCACGCCCTACGGCCGTGGTCGGCCCGGTTGGCACCTGGAGTGCTCGGCGATGGCCGCCCGCTACCTCGGCGCGGCCTTCGACATCCACGGGGGTGGGCTGGACCTGCGCTTCCCCCACCACGAGAACGAGCTCGCCCAGTCCCGGGCCGCCGGTCAGGACTTCGCGTCGTTGTGGATGCACAGCGCCTGGGTCACCCAGGGCGGGACGAAGATGAGCAAGTCGCTGGGCAACTCGTTGCTGGTGTCGGTGCTGCTGGAGGACGTCGAGCCGGTGGTGCTGCGGTTCGCCCTTGCGGCCGTCCACTACCGCTCGATGCTGGAGTTCTCCCAGGAGACCCTCGCCGACGCGGAGGCCGCGTGGGCGAGGTTCGCCGGTTTCGTGACCCGCGCGCACGAGGTCCTCGGCGAGGAGCCCACCGTGGAGCAGGTGCGTGCGGCCGCACTGCCTGCGCGGTTCGTCGCGGCCATGGACGACGACTTGAACGTCCCGGCCGCCCTCGCGGTGGTCCACGAGCACCTGCGGGCCGGGAACACGGCGGTCACCTCCGGCGCCGGCCCCGAGGTGCTGCGCAGCGAGCTGGTCGCAGTCCGTGGGATGCTCGACGTCCTGGGTCTGGACCCGGCCCAGTGGGCGACCCGGGGTGGTGGCTCACGCGCCGAGGGGGCGCTGGAGGCGCTCGTGGGGGCCGAGCTCGAGGCTCGGGCCCAGGCGCGC
Source organism: Cellulomonas bogoriensis 69B4 = DSM 16987 (assembly GCF_000767165.1). Classification (GTDB taxonomy): domain Bacteria; phylum Actinomycetota; class Actinomycetes; order Actinomycetales; family Cellulomonadaceae; genus Actinotalea; species Actinotalea bogoriensis. The sequence continues at coordinate 5,813 of NZ_AXCZ01000132.1, read as the reverse complement.
GCTGCGAAGGACTGGGCCACGGCGGACGCCGTCCGTGACCGGCTCACCCGCGCCGGGATCGTCGTGGAGGACTCACCGACCGGTGCCCGCTGGTCGCTCGCGCAGGACCAGGAGGACTGATGGCAGGCAACTCCCAGCGCCGTGGGGCGACCCGACGCCCGGGCTCGAAGAAGGGCCCGACGACGGGATCCGGTGGCAAGAACCGCCGATCCCTGGAGGGCAAGGGCCCGACCCCCAAGGCCGAGGACCGGCCCTACCACGTGGCGGCCAAGCGCAAGGCCGCCCAGGAGAAGCTGGAGAAGGCCCGCGGTCGCGGCGGGGCCCGTCCCTCGCGTGACGCCGCGCAGCCCCGTACCCGGGCACGTCGCGAGGCCAGCGGTGGCGGCGAGGTCGTCGCCGGCCGCAACTCCGTCGTCGAGGCGCTGCGCGCCGGTGTGCCGTGCACGGGCCTGTGGGTGGCGCACCGGATCGACGCCGACGAGCGGGTCCGGGAGATCCTCAAGATGGCGACCGCGCGGGGGCTGCCCCTGCTCGAGGTCACCAAGAACGAGCTGGACCGTCTGACCGACGGGATGGTGCACCAGGGTGTGGTCGTGCAGGTGCCGCCCTACGAGTACCGCGACGTGTCGACGCTGGTCCGCCGCGCACAGCGGGCCGGTGAGCCGGCGCTCATCATCGCCCTGGACGGGGTGACCGACCCGCGCAACCTGGGTGCGGTGATCCGGTCGGCGGGTGCGTTCGGTGCCCACGGGGTCCTGGTGCCCGAGCGCCGGGCCGCGGGGGTGACCGCCGCGGCGTGGAAGGTCTCGGCCGGGGCTGCAGCGCGGGTGCCGGTGGCACGTGCGACGAACCTGGTGCGGGCGCTCGGCGAGCTGCGCGACGCAGGCTGCTTCGTGGTGGGCCTGGACGCGGGCGGCTCCACCGCGGTGGAGCACCTGGAGCTGGCGACCGAACCGGTCGTGCTCGTGGTCGGGTCCGAGGGCAAGGGCCTGGGCCGGCTGGTGCGCGAGACCTGCGACGTGGTCGCCTCGGTGCCGATCCGCGGCTCGGTCGAGTCCCTGAACGCCGGTGTGGCTGCCGGGATCGGGCTGTACGAGGTCGACCGGCTACGACGTCAGGTGTGAGGCGCCAGGGCTGAGGCGCCGTCCTCAGTCGTCCTCTGAGGGCGACAGGGCTCCTGGTTCGAGGCCGAGGACGGCCTTCTCGTCGGGGCGGTTGCGCAGCACCGAGGCGACGTAGCTCTGCACGGCCTCGGCCATGGGCACGTCACGCTCCTGCTCCCGCGAGATGTACCACCGGTGGTCCAGCATCTCGTGGAACATCTGGGCGGGTTCGAGCTTGCCGCGCATGTCCCGGGGGACGGCGCGCACGGCCGGCTCGAACACGGTGGTGAGCCAGTCGTGGGCGACGAACTCCTCGTCCTCACCCTGACGGTCGGTGGCGGCCCGGTAGGAGTCGAGGTCGTTGAGCAGGCGCCGGGCCTGGTTCTCCTGGACGTCCAGGCCGGTCAGGCGCATCAGGCGGCGGGAGTGGTGGCCGGCGTCGACGACCTTCGGCTGGATGCTGACGGTCGTGCCGTCGATGTCGGTGGTGATGTCGAGCTCGCCCACGTCGAAGCCCAGCTCGTTGAGCTGCTCGATGCGTGCCGCGACCCGCCACCGGTCCCCGGTCCCGAAGGACTCGGCCCCGGTCAGCGTGTCCCACAGCTCGTGGTACCGCTCGACGAGGCGGGTGCCGACGGCCACGGTGTCGACACCGCTCTCGAGCAGGTCCCCGGCCTCCAGGTCCATGAGCTCACCGATGATGTTCACGCGGGCGACCTCGAGGTCGTAGGCGCGCTGCCCGTCCGTCAGGCGTTCGTGCAGGTCCCCGGTCTCGGCGTCCACCAGGTACGCGGCGAACGTCTCGGCGTCCCGCCGGAACAGGGTGTTCGACAGCGACACGTCGCCCCAGTAGAAGCCCGTCAGGTGCAGACGGACCATCAGCACGGCCAGGGCGTCGATGAGGCGGCCGGTCGTGTCCGGCTGGAGGGTCTGGCTGAACAGGGCCCGGTAGGGCAGGGAGAACTGCAGGTGCTCGGTGATGAGCACGGCCTCCAGCCGCTCCCCGTCGGGGCAGCGGCGCCCGGTGATCACCCCGACGGGTTCGACGCTGGGCACGTCCAGCCGGCTCAGGGCGCGCAGCAGCTCGTACTCGCGGTAGGCGACCGTCTCACCGATCTCCTTGACGGCGATCACCCGTCCGGACAGCCGCACGAACCGGACCACGTGCCGGGAGATGCCCCGGGGGAGCGCGGCGAGGTTCTCGTCGGGCCACTGCTCGAGGGGGATGTGCCACGGCAGGTCCAGCAGTGCCGGGTCCGGCGCTGCCGCGGTGATCTGGAGGGACTGCGGCATCGGTGCTCCTGGTGGGGCGGGATCGGGCCGGACGGGCAGAAGGGGCGGGACGGCGCTGCCGTCCCGCCCCTTCGACCGTACAGTCGGGTCAGACCGCGATGCGCAGGCCGGTCGACGCCGAGAACACGTGACGCTCGCCCGGGCGGACGGAGACCCAGATGGTCTCGTCCTTGGCGGGCACCCGACGCGGGTCGACGCGCACGATGACGCGGGCGTCACCGGCGCCGGAGTGGATGTCCTTCGCGGCGGCACCGGCACCGACGAGGTCGCCGTAGACGAACGCGTCCGAGCCGAGCTCCTCGACGAGGGCCACCTTGACCGGGATGGCGCCCTCCTGGGCCTGGGTGACCAGGTCCAGGGACTCGGGGCGGAAGCCGATCGTGATGTGGCCGCGGTCCTCGGGGGTCAGGGACCCCACGACGCTGCGCTCGAGCGGGATGCGGGTCTGGCCGAGCTGGGCGGCGCCGTCGACGACCTGGAACGACCCGATGTTCATGGCGGGGGAGCCGATGAACCCGGCGACGAACACGTTCGCCGGGGTGTCGTACATGTCGCGGGGGCTACCGACCTGCTGGAGCAGGCCGTCCTTGAGGACCGCGATCCGGTCACCCATGGTGAGGGCCTCGGTCTGGTCGTGCGTGACGTAGACCGTGGTGACGCCGAGGCGACGCTGGAGCGAGGCGATCTGCGTACGGGTCTGGACGCGGAGCTTGGCGTCCAGGTTCGACAGCGGCTCGTCCATGAGGAACACCTGGGGCTGACGCACGATGGCGCGACCCATGGCCACACGCTGACGCTGACCACCGGACAGTGCCTTGGGCTTGCGGTCCAGGTACTCGGTCAGGTCGAGGATCTTGGCGGCCTCCTCGACGCGCTTGCGGATCTCGGCCTTGGGGGTGCCGGCGATCTTCAGCGCGAAGCCCATGTTGTCCGCGACGGACATGTGCGGGTACAGGGCGTAGTTCTGGAAGACCATCGCGATGTCGCGGTCCTTGGGCTGAACGTCGGTGACCTCACGGTCGCCGATCATGATGCGCCCGGCGTTGACGTCCTCCAGGCCGGCGAGCATCCGCAGCGAGGTCGACTTGCCGCAGCCCGAGGGGCCGACGAGGACGAGGAACTCGCCGTCCTCGATGTGAAGGTCGAGCTGGTCGACCGCGGGGCGCTCGGTACCCGGGTAGATCCGGGTCGCCTTGTCATAGGTCACAGTTGCCATGAGGCCTGTACATCCCTCCACCGGCAGGTACGTGCCGGACGATCCGTTGTAGAGCTGTCAGGTGCCGGGGTGGCACCGGTACCGGTGGGCGGTCTCCGTGGTCGCTCCTTCGTCACATCGCTGTGCGGAGGTCGGCCGGTCGGGGCACCGTCACCCGTACGACGCCGCCATCCTGCCACACCAGGGCCTCCCGCGGCGACGGTCCACGGTCCTGCACGTGCAGCGCGGAGGTGTGCTCACGATCTGGTGGGAGCGCAGGTCAGGAGGTGGCGTCCGCGAGGTGGGCCAGCAGCACCGCCACGGCGTCGGGGTCCTGCACCCGGAACCGGGCCGCGGTGGCCCCCGGCCCCACCTTCACGGTGACGTCCTCGGGCCCCAGGGTCGCGAAGGCGCGCTCGTCGGTCACGTCGTCGCCGGCGTACAGCAGCCCCTGGGCGCCGACGCGCTCGCGCAGCAGCGCCAGCGCGTCACCCTTGGTGACCTTCAGGACCGACAGCTCCACGACGTCCTTGCCGCGCATCGCGTCCACCCCGTCCCGTGCGCCCAGCCCCAGGGCGTGGTCGGTGAGTCGCCGGGCCTCGGTGGGGTCCGATCCGCGGGTGTGCAGCACCACGGACGTCGGCTTGTGCTCCAGTCGTGCGGTGGTGCCTGACACCGCTGCCGCCAGGGCGGTCCGGAGCGCGTCCAGCAGACCCGAGGCCTCCGGCGGCACGACCAGCGCGTCACGTGCCAGGGCTCCGTCCACGCGGTGGCCGTGCTCGGCGCCGTGGCTGCCCACCAGGAACGTCCCGTCCGGCACCTCGGCGCGGGAGTCGAGGTCGGCCAGGGACCGGCCCGAGACCAGGGCGACCTGCACCGTCGGCACGGCGCCCAGGCGTTCCAGCGCGGTCCTGGAGCCTTCGTGGATGCGGCACGCGGTCGGGTCGTCCTGCAACGGCGACAGGACCCCGTCGAAGTCCAGTGCCACCAGGACCGTGCCACCGGTCCGCACGGTCGCGCCGAGCGCGTCCAGCGCCTCGGCGAGTGCCTGGTCGGGTGCTGCGCCGCTCACCGGCCCTCCGCCCGAGGAACCGCTGTCAGCGTGGACAGGAACCGCTGGGACCACTTGGTCACGTCGTCCTCCATGACCCTCCTGCGCAGCTTGCGCATGCGCCGCCGCATCTCCCGGGGCTCCATGCGCACCGCCCGCTCGATCGCGTCCTTCATCCCGTCGATGTCGTGCGGGTTGATCAGCAGGGCACCGGACAGCTCGTCCGCCGCTCCCGCGAACTCGCTCAGCACCAGCACGCCCCGGTCGTCGGTGCACGCGGCGACGAACTCCTTGGCGACCAGGTTCATCCCGTCCCGCAGGGCGGTCACCAGCATCACGTCGGCCGCCAGGTACAGGGCCGCCATCTCCTCCGGGGGGTAGGAGTGGTGCATGTAGTAGATGGCTGCGGACCCGATCTGGCCGTGCTCGCCGTTGATGCGACCGACGAGGATCTCGACCTCCTCGCGCAGCTGCTGGTAGGCCTCGACGTTCTCCCGGCTGGGGCTCGCGACCTGCACCAGGGCGGTGTCGGGCACCGTGAGGCGTTCCTCCTCCAACAGCTCCCCGTACGCCTTGATCCGGTGGCGGATGCCCTTGGTGTAGTCCAGGCGGTCCACCCCGAGCAGCAGCACCTGCGGGTCGCCGAGGTCCCGTCGGATCTCCCGGGCGCGCGCCTGCACCGACTCGCTGCGTGCCATGGCGTCGAACCGGGAGGAGTCGATCGAGATCGGGAACGCCCCGGCGCGCACCTGCCGCTCCCCGGCCGGGCCGGGGACGGTGATCGACGGCCCGCGCGTGGTCAGGTCCGTCAGCCGGCGCACCACCCGGATGAAGTTCGAGGCGTCGCCGGGTCGCTGGAACCCGATCAGGTCCGCACCCAGCAGGCCCTCGACCACCTGTCGGCGCCACGGCAGCTGGGCGAAGATCTCCAGCGGCGGGAACGGGATGTGGTGGAAGTACCCGATCCGCAGGTCCGGGCGCAGCTCGCGCAGCAGCGCCGGGACCAGCTGCAGCTGGTAGTCCTGGACCCACACCGTCGCGCCCTGCGCGGCCTGGGCGGCCGCCGCCTCCGCGAACCGGCGGTTCACCCGTCGGTAGGCGTCCCACCACGCCCGGTGGAACTCCGGGGGGCTGATCACGTCGTGGCACAGGGGCCACAACGTGTCGTTGG
>NZ_AXCZ01000316.1 GCF_000767165.1 Cellulomonas bogoriensis 69B4 = DSM 16987 | reverse complement strand
ACCTCGTCGGCGCTCAACGTCACCGGCACCAGGTGCATGTCACCGGCGTCGAACGGCTCGGCCTCCACGTCCGGCTTGCCGGCCCACCCCACCCAGGCGCCCTCGGACGCCTGCATCACCGGCTCCAGGGCGGTGACCAGCCCACCTGGCGACCGGCTCCAGCTCGTGGTGCCGTCCTCCTCGACGTGGAGGTCCACCGGCAGGCGGTTCGCCACCACGACCAGCTCGTAACCCGTGCTCACGTATGCCTCAGCTCCTTGGATCCGTCCCGAGGTTATCGACTCCCCCGTCGAGATGCCCGTCGGTCCGCGCGGCACCGGGCCCAGGCCGCCGCAGGCCGCTACCGTGCAGCACCATGGAACGGATCGGCGTCGCCCCCGGCACCGAGATCGGCGGGTACCGGGTGCTCGCGCCTCTCGGCGCGGGCGGCATGGGCGCCGTCTACAAGGCCGAGGACGGCGGCGGTGCCCCCGTCGCGCTCAAGCTGCTGCACCCCCACCTGGGTGCCGACCCCCACGCGCGGGAGCGCCTGCGTCGGGAGGTCCTGCACCTGCAGCGCGTCCGCCACACCGGGGTCGCCCAGGTCCTGGACGCCGAGATCGAGTCCACCGAGGCGTTCGTGGTCACCGAGCTCGTCGAGGGAGCCGACCTCGCCGCCCACGTCCGCGAGCACGGCCCCATGCCCCTGCCCGAGGTCGTCGAGCTCGCCGACCAGCTGCGCGCCGCCCTCACCGAGGTGCACGCCGCCGGGGTCCTGCACCGCGACCTCACCCCCGGCAACGTCCTGGTCAGCCCCCGGGGCGCGGTCCTCATCGACTTCGGCATCGCCCAGGCCGCCGAGGACCCCCGCGTCACGTCCACCGGCATGGTCGTCGGTACCCCCGGGTACCTCTCGCCCGAGCTCCTGGAGGGCGGGGAGCCCTCCGAGGCCGCCGACTGGTGGGGGTGGGCTGCGGTCCTGGCCTTCGCCGCGACCGGCCGCCCACCCTTCGGTCAGCGCCCCGTGCACGCGGTCCTGGCCCGTGCACGTGCCGGTGAGCCGGACCTGGTCGGGCTGCCGACCCGGTTCGCCGCGACGCTGCGCCGTGCGCTCGCCGTCGACCCCCGCCACCGGCTGGAGCCCACGCGGGTCGTCGAGGAGCTCACCGAGTCCGCCGACGACGAGCTCCCCGAGGACGCCACCCAGGTCCTCGCGCAGACCCCGGCCGACGTCGAGCCCACGAGCGTCGTGCACACCGCGGCGACGGCGGTGATGCCCGACCTGCCCCCGCCCCACGAGCAGGCGACCGCTGTCATGCCCGTGGACCCCCGCGACGCCCAGAGCACCCAGGTGCAGCCGGTGCTTCCCGAGGAGTGGGACGACGAACCCGACGAGCACCTCCCGTACGGGGTCCCGGTCCAGGACCACCAGTGGGACGAGGCGGCCGTCGCGCCGGAGCCCGGCGCGCGCCCCGCACGGCCCCGGACCGGCAGCGTCCTGGCCCTGGCGGCCCTGCTCGC
>NZ_AXCZ01000103.1 GCF_000767165.1 Cellulomonas bogoriensis 69B4 = DSM 16987 | reverse complement strand
GTCGCGGCCGCCCCGTCGGGGACCCGTGCCGGGGGACCGTGGCGGGTCGTGGTGGGTGTGGCCAGCGGTCTGGTGGTCGTCGGGGCGGTGGCGGTCGCGGCGGTGCTGGCCCTGGGTGGGCAGGAGAGCGCGGCCCCGTCCCCGGAGCCCACGTCGGTGACGACCACGACGCCCCCGGTGGTGGCGGTGCCCGCGCCCGAGGACGTCGAGGGCTGGTGGCGCGGTGACGACGAGGTGGTCTTCACCTGGGTCAACCCCGACCCGATGGACGGTGACAGGTACCTGTGGGGCGTCGTGGTCCCCGGTGAGGAGACCGCGATGACGGTGGTGGAGGAGAACCGCGTGGAGCTCGTGCCCGACACTGACGAGGTGTGCATCGAGGTACTGGTCGTCCGCGAGGACCGGCGGGCCTCGACCCGCCCGGCCCTGGGGTGCGTGGACCGTGGCTGACGTGGTGCAGGCCCAGGTGCGGCGCTCGCGGTGGGAGTGGACGCGGCTGGGCGCAGCGGTCACGGTGCCCGCGGTCGCTGCGGCGCTCGCGGTCATCTACCCGGGGGCGCCCGTCTCGCAGGTGGACCTGCACGACGGGACCGTGTGGTTGACGAACACCACGGCCGCGAAGCTCGGCCGCTACAACCCGCAGGTGGACGAGCTGAACGGCGGGTTGGTGGCCGGCACGTCGGACTTCGACGTGCTCCAGGACGCCGGCGACGTGCTGCTGACCGAGCCCGGGTGGGTGTCGGTCGTCGACCCGGCGTCGGTGGTGCTGGCGGCGCAGGCCGCCGTCCCGCTGGGGGCGCGGGTCACGATGGGGTCGGGCACCGTGGCGGTGAGCGACCCGGGGTCGGGTGCGGTGTGGGCGCGGGGCGTGGACCACGTCGGCACCATGGGCGAGGCCGACCCCGACCTCGAGCTGGGCGAGGGCGGGGTGGCGGTCGCCACGCACGGCGGCGCGGTGGTCGCGGCGGGCACCGACGGGGCGTTGCAGCGGCTGGAGGTGCAGGGCGAGCAGGTGTCGGTGAGCGAGTCGGGCCGGCTGTCCGGTCTGGACCAGGCGCCGACGGGTTTCGACCAGGTCACCTCGGTGGGTGAGGACCTGGTGGTCCTGCACGGTTCGCGGTTGTCGACACCTCGGGGCAGCGTGGACCTGGGGGCCGACGGCACGGACGTCGTGCTGCAGCAGCCGGGACCGCGTGCGTCGCACGTCCTGGTCGCCACGACGAGCGCACTGCTGGAGGTCCCGCTGGACGGCGGGCAGGTCCGTGAGCACGAGTCCGGTGGTGAGGGCCGCCCTGCTGCCCCGGTGCGGGTGGGGTCGTGCGTGCACGGGGCGTGGGCGACGGCCACGGGCTCGTACGTGCAGGTGTGCGACGGTGAGGTCGAGCGCAAGGACCTGATGGGGATGTCCGCCTCGGACGAGCTGGTCTTCCGGGTGAACCGGGACGTGGTCGTCCTCAACGACACCCTTCGGGGGCGTCTGTGGGTGCCGTTGGAGGACCCGCGCCTGCGTGAGCCCAACTGGCAGGACATCGAGCCCGAGGAGGAGACCGAGGAGGACGAGGAGGAGGCGGAGAGCCGCCAGAACGTCCAGAACCTGCAGGCCGAGTGCACGGCGTCGTCGGGGTCGCCGGTCGCCGTGGACGACGAGTTCGGGGTCCGCCCGGGTCGCACGCGCATCCTGCCGGTGATCGACAACGACAGCTCCTCGGACTGCGGCATCCTGACGATCTCGGAGTTCGACCCGATCCCTGAGGACTTCGGCTCGATCGTGCCCGTGCACGGCGGCCGGGCGTTGCAGCTCACGGCCGCGTCCGGGGCGTCGGGCTCGGTGGAGTTCACGTACACGATCGCCGACGGTCGGGGCAGCACGGCCCCGTCGACGGCGTCGGTGGTGCTCACCGTCCGGGAGGAGGGCCTCAACGAGGCGCCGGTGCAGTCCCGGGTGGGTACGGTGCTGGTGGAGCAGGGGGCGTCGGTCACGTACGACGTCCTGGCCGACTTCCACGACCCGGACGGTGACCACCTGGTGCTGGTCGACGCGTCGGTGGACGGCGGTGGAACGGTGCGGACCCGGCAGGACGGTGAGCTGACGTTCACCTCCGACGGCGGGGCGCTGGGCCGGCAGGTCGCACGGGTGACGGTGTCCGACGGGTGGGAGAGCGTCGAGGGCACGGTGAACGTGGACGTGCGCCCGGCAGGCTCTCTGGCGCCGGTGATCGACCCGGTGCATGCCGAGACGTACGTGGACCAGCCGGTGACGGTCCGGCCGCTGCGGAGCGTCCGCTCGGCCTCGCGCGAGCCGGTGCGGCTCGCCGGTGTGGACGAGCTGCCCGACGCGACGGTGACCACGGACCTGGGTGAGGGGACGTTCCAGTTCACCGCCCCACGGGCGGGCACCTACTACGTGACGTTCATGGTCGCCGCGTCCCCGCAGCAGGCCACGGGGCTTGCGCGCATCGACGTGCGTGAGGTGCCGGAGGAGCCGTTGCCGCCGGTGGCGGTGATGGACGTGGCGCTGCTGCCGCCCGGTGGTGAGGTCACGATCAACCCGTTGGCCAACGACATGGACCCGGCCGGTGGCGTGCTGGTGCTGCAGTCGGTGGAGGTGCCCGACGGGTCGGGTCTGCAGGCGGCGGTCCTGAACCACGAGCTGGTGCGGTTCACCTCGATGCGGGTGCTGAGCGCCCCGGTGGTCGCGACGTACACCATCTCCAACGGGTCGGTGTCGGTGACGGGCGAGATCCTGGTCCAACCGGTACCGGCCACGGTCGGTCAGCAGGCTCCTGTGGTTCCCAACGTCACGGCCTCGGTGCGCACCGGTGGTGTGGTCACCATCCCTGTGCTGGAGGGTGCCTATGACCCCGATGGCGATGCGTTGGCGCTGGACACCGACCTGGCCGAGCCCCTGGGGGCAGGGGAGGGCCTGCTGTTCGTGTCCGGTGACGTGCTGCGGTACCAGGCGCCGGCGACCCCGATGCAGGTGCACGCGACGTTCACGGTCAGCGACGCGGTGGGCAACCGCACGGCGGCGACCCTGACCGTGAACGTGCACGAGTCCGACGTCGAGCGCAAGGCGCTGCCGCGTCCGAAGAACCTCACGGCCCGCGTGTTCGAGGGTGAGACGGTCCGCATCCCGGTGCCCCTGGTGGGAGTGGACCCCGACGGGGACGGGGTGTCCCTGCTGGGCCAGGACCAGGCCCCGGCCAAGGGCCGGATCCTGGACGTCGGTCCGGACTGGTTGGAGTACGAGGCCCTGCCCGGTGAGCTCGGGACGGACACGTTCACCTACGCGGTCGAGGACTGGGTGGGTCAGCGCGCGGTGGCCACCGTGCGGGTGGGGATCTCTCCCCGGCCCACGGGGTCCGCCCAGGTCATCGCCCGCAACGACGACGTGACGGTCCGGCCCGGGCAGATGGTCCAGGTGCGGGTGCTGCGCAACGACGTGGACGCCTCGGGCGGCGAGCTGACCCTGGAGCCCGACCTCGACCTCGAGGAGGGTGTGGAGGCCCACGTCGACGGTCGTCGAGTGGTGGTGCAGACCCCGCGTGAACCGGGCGTCCTCCAGATCGGGTACACGGCGACCAACGACCGGGGTGGCCGCGGGAGCGCGGTGCTGACGGTCACGGTGGACGGCGACGCGCCGATCCTGCCGCCGGTCGCACGGGACGTCGTGGTCCCGGCGATCGACACGATCAACCGGTCCTCGGTCGAGGTGGACGTCCTGGAGGTGGCCGACAACCCCTCCGGGCCGATGTCGGAGCTGGAGGCACGGGTGCACGCGACCGCGCAGGACGTCGCGACCGTGACCGAGCGGGGGACGATCCTGGTGCAGCTGGTCGACCGGGCGCAGACCTTGCCGTTCCTGGTGCGCAACACCCACCCGGACGCGGACGGGATCGCCAGCTACGCGTTCATCACCGTGCCGGCGTTGGGTGACTTCCCGCCGGTGCGTCGACCGCGCGCCCCCGAGCTGCGAGTGGTGGCGGGCGAGCAGCTCGTGATCCCGTTGGAGGAGCAGGTGCAGGTGGGCCCGGGGCGCACCGCGCGGATCGCGGACGTGTCCCGGGTCTCGGCCACCAAGTCCGACGGCGGCGACCTGGTCGCCGACGCCCGCACCTTGCAGTTCACCGCCGAGCGGGGGTACGCGGGACCGGCGGCGATCTCGGTCGAGGTGACCGACGGCGTGCCTGGCGAGACGTCGTCCCGGCGCTCGGTGATCTCGTTGCCCATCACGGTGCTCGCCGCCGAGGCGCACCCACCGACGTTCAGCCCCTCGGTGCTGGACGTCGGCCCGGGGGAGTCCACACGCGTGGACCTGGGGGTCTTCACCTCCACCCCGGTGGGGACCAGCGACGGGACGACGCGGTACGCCTACCGGCTGACGTCGGAGCCCCCGCGCGGGTACGTGGCGACCCTGGTGGACGGGGTGCTCACGATCGAGGCACCACCGACGGCCCCGCGGGGGACCGTCGGTGGTGTGGGGATCGAGATCGACTACGGCGGTGCCGAACGGGTCCAGGGCCAGGTGGACTTCCGGGTGGTGGCGAGCTCGCGCCGTCTGGCGCGGGTGAACGACCACGTGATCCGGGAGGGGGTCGAGGGCGTCGCCACGACGGTCCCGGTGCTGAACGGGGCCTACAACCCGTTCCCCGGGGACCCGTTGACCGTCGTGGACGTGGTGGTCGAGAGCGGTACGGGTGACGCCTCGGTCGTCGGCTCGCAGGTGGTGGTGCGTCCCGCGTCCGGGTTCATCGGCGACATGGTGGCCCGCTACCGGGTGCGGGACGTGACGCGTGACCCGGACCGTGAGGTCGAGGGCAGGGTCAGGGTGACGGTCCGGGGCCGTCCGGACGCCCCGCGCGCGCCCCGGGTCAACGAGGTGCGTGACCGCACCGTCGTGCTGTCCTGGGACGCGCCGGCCAGCAACGGTGAGCCGATCACCGGCTACCGGGTCACCACGCAACCCGGTGGCGCGGTGCGCGAGTGCGCGAGCACCACGTGCACGATCGACCGGTTGACCAACGACACCGAGTACACGTTCACGGTGGCCGCCCGCAACGCGGTCGACTGGTCCGAGGCGAGCCCGGCGTCGTCGAAGGCGCGCCCGGACGCGGTGCCGGCGGCCCCGGGGTCGCTGGTGCTGGAGCACGGTGACGGGCGGATCGACGCCCGGTGGGCCCCCGCGGCGAGCACCGGTTCTCCGATCACGGCGTACACCGTGGAGATCAGCCCGTCCAACCTTCGGGGGCAGAGCTCGTTCACCACGCAGAGCACGTCGCTGGCGATCGGGAACCTGCAGAACGGCACGAGCTACCAGGTGCGGGTGCGGGCGCAGAACCGTGCCCCCGACCCGGGCCCGTGGAGCGGGTGGGTGTCGGAGATCCCTGCCCGCGCCCCGGACGCCCCCACGGTGACGGCGGAGCGGGTGGACGACCAGCTGGGTCGGCAGATCCAGGTGCGTTGGACCCCGGGCTCGTCCAACGGTGACTCGATCAGGGACTACACGATCACGATCAGGGGTAATGGGAGCACCAGGACCGTCGAAGGCCACACCGGTACCTCGTTCCGCATGGAGAACGCAGTCAACGGCGTGCCGTACCAGTTTGAGATCCGCGCCCGGAACAAGGCGGGTCTCGGCGCCGCGGGAACGGCCAGGGCCTCGGCCTTCGGGGTGCCCGACGCCCCGACCGGGATGGGGGCCTCGGCCTCACGCGACTCCGCAGCGGACCGCGGCACGATGGACGTGACCTGGAACGACGCCGTGGACAACGGCTCCCCGGTGACCCACCACCGGGTCCAGGTCAACGGCGAGGAGAGCACCCTGGACCGTCGGCGCACGGGCCTGTCGCTGTCCGGCCTGCGCGGCGGGGACCAGGTCGTGGTCCGGGTCCAGGCCTGCAACGTGGCCGGGTGCAGCAAGTGGGGCGAGGCGGCGTCCGCCACACCCGTGACCCGCCCCGGTGCGGTCACCGGTGTCACCTTCGGGCCGGCCGAGCGGGACGGCAACGACCGACCGACCCGCATCGACGTCTCGTGGTCCGCTCCCGGTGACTGGGGCGGTGAGGGTGGCCGCGGGTTCCGCTACCGCTGCATCGTCGACGGCGACCGGCAGTCGTGGGTCTCCCGCAACGAGTCCCAGACCAGCGGCAGGTGCGACGACCTCCCCCGGCTGGGGTTCCTCAAACGTTCCATGACCGTGCAGGTGGAGGTCGAGGCCCTCACCCGTGTGGGCAACGGCCCCCCCAGCCTGAGCGAGACCGTGACGCTGACCCGCGCCAGCGAGCCCCACCCGGTTCGCGACGTGCGCGTGTCGGTGCCCAGCGACCTGGTCCGTGTCGACGTGTCGTGGCAACCGCCCACCGACAACGGTGGCGCCGCGGTCGAGTCGTACGTGGTCCAGCTGAACCTCGGTGAAGGCTGGACCACGATCGCCCGCCAGTCCCACCGCAGCCTGCAGCACGAGCTCAGGCCCGGCGAGGTCACCGGCGACCAGCTTGTGCGGGTGCGGGTCGCCGCGGTCAACTCGGTCGGCCAGAGCGAGTGGGTCACCGAACAGGTACGCACACCACGACAGCCCGACCCCCCGCCGGACCCCGAACCGGACGGGTGACATCGGTCCACAGCAGCGGCGGTGACGTCGTCGCCGCCGCTGCTCGTCGCCTACGCTCACCCTCGCCGCCCCCACATCCCCAGGAGACCTTCCGTGAGCATCACCCCTGAGCAGAGCGCCTGGTTCGCCGAGACGTTCGACGCGCTCGTCGCGAACGTCGGCCGTGCCGTCCTCGGCAAGGACCACGTGGTGCGGCTCGCGCTCACGGCCATGCTGGCCGAGGGGCACCTGCTCCTGGAGGACGCCCCGGGCACCGGCAAGACGTCGTTGGCGAAGGCTCTCGCGGCGACGGTCCAGGGCACCCACAGTCGCATCCAGTTCACCCCGGACCTGCTGCCCTCGGACGTGACCGGTGTGACGATCTACGACCAGTCCTCGCGCACGTTCGAGTTCCACCAGGGGCCCGTGTTCGCCTCGGTGGTCCTGGCGGACGAGATCAACCGGGCCTCGCCCAAGACCCAGTCCGCCCTCCTGGAGGTGATGGAGGAGTCGAAGGTCACCGTCGACAAGGTCTCCCACCCCGTGGGTCGTCCGTTCATGGTGATCGCGACCCAGAACCCCGTGGAGCAGGCCGGCACCTACCGTTTGCCCGAGGCCCAGCTCGACCGTTTCCTCATCAAGACCAGCCTCGGCTACCCCGACCACCGGTCCACGGTGGAGATCCTGACCGGCTCGGCCGACCGCGACCGCACCGCCCACCTCAAGGCCAAGATCACCACCGGTGCGGTGGCGGACATGGCCGTCCTGGCGTCCACGGTCCACACCGACACCGCCGTCCTGGACTACGTGGCGCGCCTGGTCGAGGCGACCCGGGCGGACTCCCAGACCTCCCTGGGGGTGAGCGTCCGCGGCGCGATCGCGCTGGTGCGGTGCGCCAAGGTGTGGGCCGCGTCCCAGGGGCGCGGCTACGTCATCCCCGACGACGTCAAGCTCCTGGCCGAGCCGGTGCTGGCCCACCGCCTGATCCTGGACACCGAGGCCGAGTTCGCCGGCGTCACCGCCTCCCAGGTCGTGGGCCGCATCCTGGCGGACGTCGAACCTCCAGCCTCCCGGGTGGACTGAGGTGGGAGTGGTCCGGCGGCTGGGCCGTGCCCTGCGCAACACCACGCACCCGGTGTCCGCCCCGGGCGCGGTCGCCCTCGTGGTCGGGGTGGTCCTCGTCGTGGTCGGGTGGGACCGCGGGTGGGTCGAGCTCACCGTGCCCGGCGCCACCCTGCTCGGCACCCTGCTGTGCGCGCTGCTGCTCACGGTGGGCCGGTCCACCTTCGCGGTCACCCTGGACCTGTCCGGCAACCGGGTCACGGTGGGGGAGCGTGCCGTGGGGCGCATCACCGTGCGCAACACCTCGCGCCGGCGACTGCTGCCCGCGCAGATCGAGCTGCCCGTGGGCCGGGGCGCGGCCGACTTCCACCTGCCGTCCCTGGGCCCGGACCAGGTGCACGAGGAGGTGTTCGCCGTCCCCACGACCCGTCGGGCCGTGGTGGTCGTCGGCCCGGTCCGTTCCGTGCGCGGGGATCCCCTGGGCCTGATGCGCCGACGGGTGCGCTGGACGGACCCGGTCGACCTGTACGTCCACCCCCTGCTGGTGTCCCTGCAGGGTGCCGCCTCGGGGGTGCTGCGCGACCTGGAGGGTCAGTCGACCCGGTCGCTGTCGGACTCGGACATGTCGTTCCACGCCCTGCGGGACTACGTCGCGGGCGACGACCGTCGCCACATCCACTGGAAGTCCAGCGCGCGCGTCGGCCAGCTCATGGTCCGGCAGTTCGAGGACACCCGGCGCACGCACACGGCGCTGGCGGTGTCCACCGCGCTGGCCGACTACACCGGCGAGGCGGAGTTCGAGCTGGCGGTCGCGGCCGCCGCCTCGATCGGCGTGCAGGCGCTGCGTGACGAGCGCGAGCTGACGGTCCTGGCCGGGCAGGGCGCGCTGCGCACCCGCACACCTCCGGTCCTGCTGGACGACTTCGCGGGCGTGGAGGCCACCGTCACCGGGCGCGGCAGCTCAGAGCTCGCACCGTGGGTGGCCCGCCAGGCGGGGGACGCCTCGGTCGCGATCCTCGTCGTGGGGTCGGTGCCGACCCGCGCCGACCTGCGTGCCCACACCATCCACCTGCCGGCGGGCATCCGCACCCTGGTCCTCACCTGCTCGCCGGGCGCCCGGCTGGAGGTCCACCAGCACGGCGCCCTGTCGCTGGCGACCCTCGGGTCCCTCGACGACCTGCCCAGGGTGCTGCGCCGGGTGGTCGCCGGATGACCACCACCCGCCTGCGGCCGGACGCACCACGCCCCTGGCTCGACGTCGTCGTGCTCGGCGCGCTCACCCTCACCGCGCTTCTGCCCCTGGTCCCGGTGTACGGGCTGGCCGCCGTGGCGCCCGCGGTGCTGGGAGGCACCGTCCTCGGGGTCGCCCTGGGGTGGGTGGCGGCACGCCGGCGCTGGTCCGCCGCGCTGACGGTGGCCGTCGGTCTCGGCGCGTACCTGCTCGCAGGCGGTGCCCTCGCGGCGCCCACGACCACGGTCGCCGGAGTGGTGCCGACCCTGGACACCCTGCGCATGCTCCTCGCCTCGATGATCACGGTGTGGAAGGAGGTCCTGACCCTCGACCCCGAGCTCGGGGCCGCGGGCAGCCTCCTGGTCGCCCCGTACCTGCTCGCGCTCCTGGGCGGGGCCGTCGCGGTGAGCATCGCCCTGCGTGCCGGACGCCGTCGCGGTGCCTGGGCGGCGCTGGTGCCGGCGCTCGTGCTGGGCGTCTCGATGGTGCTCGCCACACCGACCGCGGTGCAGCCGGTCCTGGCCGGTGCGGCGGCGGCGGTCGTGGCCCT
>NZ_AXCZ01000101.1 GCF_000767165.1 Cellulomonas bogoriensis 69B4 = DSM 16987 | reverse complement strand
CGCACCCGGGACCGCGCCCACGAGCAGGCACGACGCCGCCGCCGCGGCCACCACCACGGACGCGAACCTGCCGCGCCGGGCGCGCACGCCCTCCACCCGTGTCACGAGCTGCGCCCCGGCTCGTCGGCGTAGGCGTTCACCCCGAGGGGTTCCCGGGTGGTGCTGGCCGCGGGTGTGGTGGCGCCGTCGCCGGCGCCAGGGGTCTGGTCCGCTTCGTGCTGCTCCGGGTCGTACTCGTACTCGCTCATCTCGTCCGCGGGCACCGCGTACGCCTCGGGCACGACGACCACGGTGGGCGCCGGCGGGGTGCCCTGGAGGATGCTGGTGAGGATCTCGTTGGCGCGGTCGTCGGCGGCGAGCAGGTTCTGGGAGCTCTGCCGCAGGTCTTCGGCGGCCTGCATGACCTGTGCGGAGGCCTCGGTGAGGCGCTGCTCCAGCTCGTGGGTCTTGCGTGCGTAGTGGCGGGCGAAGTCGGCGCACATCTCTTGCGCGGACCACTTGCCCTCACCCTGCTGCAGCCGGATGGTGGCCAGGTACTCCCGCTGCTCGGCGATGTCCTCCAGCAGCTGGCGGAGTCTCTCGGCGGCAGCCAGGACCTCTTCGTGGTTGGTGGACGTCCCCGCAGCCATCTCGGCGCTCCCCTCTGACCGGACCTGGACGACGGCACAACGGTAGAGCCTCCCCCCGAATCCCTGAACCGTCGGTCCACACCCCGGCGTCCCCATCGGGGCAGGTCAGCGCGCGGTGAGACAATAGGGACGTGCCGAAGATCATCGGGGGGTCGCTCAGTGAGCACCGCGCCCAGACCCGCAACAAGCTGTTCGCCGCGCTGACGGCGCTCATGACCGACCGCGGGTTCGACGCGATCAGCCTGGCGGACATCGCCGGGGCCGCGGGAATCGGCCGCACCGCCGTGTACAACCACTTCCCTGACAAGGAGGCGTTGCTGCTGGCGTTCATCACCCACGAGACCGAGCAGTGGGTGGCGTCCCTGGAGCGGGCCCTGGACGGTGTGGACGACCCCGTCGACCAGATGCGCACCTACGTCCGGCAGCACGCCCAGCTCAAGCGGGTGTTCCACCTGGCGCCGGGCCCTGACCTGCGCACCGTCCTGTCACCGGCGACCCGGGCGCAGCTGCGTTCCCACGCCGAGCCCGTCGAGGACATCCTGCGGCGCATCCTCACCGCCGGGATCTCCCAGGGGACCTTCGCCGATCAGCCCGTCGACACCTCGATCGTCCTGGTGAACGCGTGCCTGGCCTCCCGTGGTGTGCCCGACGACGGCCCCGGGCGGGACGCGGCGATCACCGCGACCGAGGCGTTCGTGCTGCGTGCCCTCGGCGTCTCGTGAACTCTTGACCCATGACCCACCTGTCCGAGGCCCTCGCCCACACGGCCGACGCCGCTGAGGCGCTGACCGTCGACCTCGTGGACGCCGTCACCACCCGCGGGTGGCGGGTCGCGACCGCCGAGTCGTTGACCGGCGGGAACGTGGCGACGGTCCTGTCCGCGGCACCCGGTGCGACGTCGTGGTTCGTGGGCAGTGTCGTGTCGTACTCACCCGAGGTGAAGTTCGGGCTCCTGGACGTCCCCCGGGGCCCGGTCGTCAGCGCCGAGTGCGCCGCCCAGATGGCGCGTCGCACCGGTGAGCTGCTGGGCGCCGAGCTGGCCCTCGCCCTCACCGGCGTCGGTGGCCCCGCACCGGACGAGGGCGAACCGGCCGGCACCGTGTGGTTCGCGGTCGCGCACCCCGACGGCGTGCGCACCGTCCGTGAGGTGTTCGACGGCGACCCGCCCCAGGTGCTGACGACCGCCGTGGCGCGGGGCCTGGAGATCCTCACCGCCGTCGCCGCCCATGGCCCCGACGCCCCGGTCGGGCACACGTGACCGTGACCAACCCCGCAGCACTCCCCACCCCCGTCACGTTGTCCGCCCGGCTCCGGGCCGGGACCCAGGACCAGCACCGCCGCGCGGAGTCCACCCCCTTCATCACGGCGCTGATGGGCGGTGACCTGCACGTGGAGGCGTACACCGACCTCGCCGTCCAGCACCACGCCCTCTACACCGCCCTGGAGGCCGGGGGCCGGGCCGTGGCCGGTGCCCCCGGTGGGTCGATCGTCATGCCCGAGCTGGTGCGCGCCGCCGCGATCGACACCGACCTCACCCACCTGGTCGGCCCCGACTGGCGGGACCGCACCCGGGTGCTGCCGTCGACCACCCGGTACGTGACCCACCTGCGACGCGTCGCGGTGACGCTCCCGGGGTTCGTGGCCCACGCCTACACCCGGTACCTGGGTGACCTGTCCGGCGGGTTGGCGGTACGGGCCATGCTCCGCCGTCACTACCAGGTGCCCGACGAGGCCCTGCACTTCTACTCGTTCCCCACCGTCACCGCCCCGAAGGTGTTCAAGGACGGGTACCGGGCCCGCATCGACTCGTTGCCGTTGACGCCCCTGGAGCAGGACCAGGTGGTCGCCGAGGCGCAGGTCGCGTTCGACCACAACACCGCGGTGTTCACCGAGCTGGGCGACCGACACCTACCGCGCAGCTGACGCGGACCCCGCCCCGCTCACCCGTGCAGCGGCAGGGTCAGCACGTCCGGCCCCCCGTCGACCACCCGCACCGGCACACCCCAGTCCTGCTGGTTCAGGTGGCAGGCCGGGAACTCGATCGAGGGGTCGGCGTCGCACGAGGCGGCCTGCGCGGTCACGTGCAGCACCCCCTCGGTCACCTCGGGGTTGAGGACCAGGTCCCGCACCAGGGGCACGTCGTCGCCCGCACCGGCGAGGAGCAGCTCCGGTGGGGTGGACGAGACCTGCAGGCGGGTGGACGGCCCGAACCGGTCGTCGTACTTCTGCCCCACGGCGGGGGTGAACACCACGTCCAGCCGCACCCCACCGGCGCCGACGTCGGTGACGGGCCGTTGGGTGCGGTGCGCCCCCGCGTCCAAGATCTGCCCCGCCAGACGTGCGGGCAGCTGCACGCGGGTCAACCGGTGCGCCGCGGACTCCACGACCAGCAGGTCGATGCCCCCGTCCTCACGGACGTCGACGAGCAGGCCCGACGGTTCGGCCAGGTCCCGGGCCAACGTCGTGACCTCACCGGGCCCGTCAGGTGCGGGAGCCCAGCGGCGGACCGCCCCGTTGTAGGTGTCGGCGACGGCCACGGACCCGTCGGGCAGCACCGCGACCCCCAGGGGGTGCTGCAGGAGCGCCTGGTCTGCCGGCCCGTCCCGGTGCCCGAAGTCGAACAGCCCGGCACCCACCGCGGTCCCGACGGTCACGTCACCGTCACCGGCCTGCACCCAGCGCAACGCCGACACCTCGGAGTCCGCCAACCAGACCCGCCCGTCGCCGCCGACCGCCAGGCCGGACGTCTGCGCGAACCACGCCCCCGCACCGGGCCCGTCGACCAGGCCCTCGTTCATGGTGCCGGCCAGGCGTCGCGCGCGACCGGCCACCAGGTCCAACGCCCACAACGTGTGGTTGCCGGCCATCGCGACCACGAACACGCCCAGGTCCTGGGACCACACCACGTCCCACGGTGAGGACAACCGCACCCCCGTCGGGTCCCCGTCGTACCGGGCGCCCGTGCGGTCCCCCGCACCGGTGTCGGTGACGTTGTCGTTGCCGCCGACCATGTACTGCTCACCCGTCCCGGCGACGGTGCGCACGTGACCGTCAGCCAACCGGACCGCCCGGATGACGTGGTTCACGGTGTCGGCGACCAGGACGTCCCCACCGACCAGGTCACGTTGCGCCTCGGGCACCAGGCACAACCCGTTCGGCTCGCTGAACCGGGCGACGTCCGGGGCACCGTCCACCAGGCCCCGCTCCCCCGCGCCGATGCGCCGCACGAACGTCTCACCGTCGGGCGCGAGCTCGGTCAGGGCGTGGTGCCCGGCGTCGGCGACCAGCAGGTTCCCGTCCGGCAACCGGATCACCTTGGCGGGGAACCGCAACGTCGACGACGTGACCGGCGGCGGCACGTACGGGCCGTCACCACGGTGCAACGTGCCCTTCGCCTCGTGCTCGGCGACCAGCTCACGCACCAGGACGGCCACGTTGTTCTTGTGCCCCTCACCGGCCATGTGGGCGACGATGTACCCCTCGGGGTCGACCACCACCAGCGTCGGCCAGGCGCGGGCCGAGTACGCCGACCACGTGACCAGCTCGGGATCGTCCAGGACGGGGTGGTGCACCTCGTACCGGTCGACGGCGGCCGCGAGCGCGACCGGGTCGGCCTCGTGGACGAACTTCGGTGAGTGGACCCCGACGACGACCAGGACGTCGCGGTGCTGCTCCTCGACCTCGCGCAGCTCGTCCAGGACGTGCAGGCAGTTGATGCAGCAGAACGTCCAGAAGTCCAGCAGGACGATCTTGCCGCGCAGGTCGGCCAGGGCGAGGTCCTTGCCGCCGGTGTTGAGCCAGCCGCGCCCGACGAGCTCGGAGGCGCGGACCTTGGGCAGTCGTGGGGAGGTCACGTCCACAGTGAACACGAGTGGGCCCGGTGTATGCCCCCCGCTCGCCGGGCGGGACCGTGGGGCAGCCAGCCGGGGTCTAGTCGGGGTAGTCGGGGCCGCCGGGGACGTCGAAGACCTCTTCGAGGGTGGTGTGGCCCTCGTCGACCATCCACGCAGTGAGCTCGTGCCCGACCCAGCGCAGGTGCCAGGGTTCGGCGGCGAACCCGACGACGTCGCTGTTCTCGGGGGTGTAGCGGACGAGGAACCCGTGGTCGGTGGCGTTGTCGGCGAGCCACCGGCCCTCGGGGGTGGTGGCGAAGCAGGTCTGCAGGTTGCAGGACGGGGTGCTGGCGGAGTCGATGTCCAGGGCGAGGCCGGTCTGGTGCTCGGAGTGGCCGGGTCTGGCCGAGTACCTCTCGGCGTGCGCGAACCCGCGTCGGGCCTCGATGGCGGCGCGTGCGGCGCGCTGCTCGTCGTAGGAGCGGTAGCCGCTGCGGGGCAGCAGTCGGACGCCGTCGTCGGCCGCGGCGGCCAGCATCTGCTCCAGGTCGGGGACGACGATCTCCCGCAACCGCACCCCGGCGACGTCGACGAGGTCGTCGGGCGCGAAGGTGGGTGGGTCGACGGGGTTGCGCTTGTTGACCACGACCCAGGGGCTGGCGGGGTCGGTGGTGGAGTGCTGGGTCAGGTCCAGGCCCGGTTCCGGTTCCGGTTCGGGCTCCGGTTCGGGGGTGACCGGTGAGGGCGCGGGGGTGGGGCGTTCGACGACGGGGGCGGCCTCGGGCGGTGGTGGTGGGGCCGGCTCGGCCGTGGTGCACGCGAGGAGGAGCGCGACCCCGGTGGCCAGGGCCACGCCGCTCGCCAGGCGCGTCGGGCCGAGGGGCCGGGGTCGCGGCGTGGCGTGCACGCGGCCATCGTAGGGGGCGTCGTGGTGCCCTGCCCCCTACGGTGAGGTGTCATGAGCGCCACGTCCCGCACCGACGGCAGGTCACGTGCGGGGAAGAGGTTGGCGCGGTACGAGGGTGTCGCGGCGCCGGTGATGATGGTGCTGGCGATCGTGTTCCTCGCCGCGTACGGGGTGCCGATCGTCTGGCCGGACGTCCCGTCGTGGGTGCACCGGCTGACCGAGGGCGTCGCGTTCGTCATCTGGGTGGCGTTCGCGGCCGACCTGCTGACCCGGGTGGCGCTGACCGACCGGCGGTTGCGGTACCTGCTGCGGCACCCGGTGGACGTGGCGGCGGTGCTGCTGCCGATGCTGCGCCCGTTGCGGGTGCTGCGGGTGTTCGCGTCCGGGCAGGTGCTCCTGGCCCGCGGCCGGGGGGTGCTGCGGTCGGGGCAGGCGCTGGTGTTCTCGGCCGGGACGCTGGTGCTGATCGGGGCGTTGGCGATCCTGGACGCCGAGCGGGACGCGGAGGGCGCCAACATCACCACGTTCGGCGACGCCCTGTGGTGGGCGATCACCACGGTCACGACCGTGGGGTACGGGGACCGTCACCCGGTCACCGGGGTGGGTCGGGGCGTCGCGGCGGCGTTGATGATCGTGGGGATCTCGTTGCTGGGTGTGGTGACGGCGAGCTTCGCGGCGTGGTTCCTGGCCGGTGGTGACCGGACGTCGGACGACTCCCGGGAGGACGACCGCGCTGATCGCCCCGAGCGCCCCACCCTCAGGGCCACGGCCGTCACGATCGCGGCACCGGACCCCCGCGCCCTGGCCCGCTTCTACGCCCGGCTGCTGGACGGGGAGCTCACCCATGACGACCCGCCGGGCCCTGACGAGCCGCCCACCGGGGGGTGGGCGCAGGTCAGGACCACGGGCCTGACCCTCAACGTCGAGCACGAGGCCCGGTGGCGGGCCCCGGTGTGGCCGGCGCGGGACGGTGAGCAGGTCGCCACCGTCCACCTGGACGTGCAGGTGGACGACCTACCCGGGGCGGTCCGGTGGGCGCAACGGTGCGGGGCGCGTCTGGCGGACGTCCAGCCGCAGGACGACGTGCGGGTGATGCTGGACCCCGCCGGCCACCCGTTCTGCCTGTTCACCTGACGGGCTGCTTCACCTGACGGGCTGCTTCTCCTGAAGAGCGGTGCCGGTCACCCGAGGACGTCGAGGACGACCGCGTCGACCCCCGTGCGGCGCCCCAGCTCGCGGGCCTGGTCTACGACGTCCTCGAAGGTGCCGACCAGGCGGGTCGCCGACGGGGCCCACGTGAGACTGGTGAACGCCTCGACGTGCGCCAGGGCCGCGCGGCGACGGTGGGCCTCGGTGTCGTCGGCGGTCAGGACGGTCTCGACGTCCAGGACGATGCGGACCGCGGCCCGGTCACGGCCGACGGCCTCGATCTCGTCCTCCATGGTCGCGACCATGGCTCGCAGGGCCATCGGGGTGGGCAGGACGGCGGAGGGGACCAGGCGCACGACGTCGGCCCGGGCGGCGGCCAGGGCGATGGTCGCCTCGTTGACGGCCGGTCCGTCGAGCACGAACTCGACGCGGTGCGTGGGGGCCGGACCGGCGGGCCGCACCTCCACGATCGGGGTCGGTGCTGCAGGCGCCGCGGGTGCGACGGTGGGTGCGGTGCGGGTCGCCGGGGTGGTGTCGGCGTGCAGGTGGTGGGCCAGGACGTGCGGGGTGAGGGTCTGCTGCGTCACGGAGGGTCTGTCCTCAGGTCGAGCGGGGTGCGCTGCGAGGGCCGACCGGCCTCAGGCGCGCGGGGTCGTCACGTCAGCGACAACACTCCCGGCTCCAGGACATGCGCAGACCGTACCCCGACGCCCCCGCCTCGCGCCAGACCCCGTCCACGACCGGCCCCTCACCCACGGGTCCCGCCGCACGGGGGGCAGTTACGCTGCGGCCCGTGACCCGGCCCCCGCACCCGCCGCGCCCCGGCCGGTGGTGAGCGGTGGACCTGGACCTGGCGCTGCTGATCGGGGTGTTCATCTTCGCCTCCGCGCTCCTGTACTCCTCGGTGGGTCACGGCGGCGGCTCGGGGTACCTGGCGGTCATGGCGCTGTTCGCGGTGTCCCCCGAGGTCATGCGACCCGCGGCCCTGGTGCTGAACATCGGGGTGTCGTCGGTGGCGGCGTGGTCCTACCACCGGCGGGGGGCGTTCTCGTTCCGGGTGTGGTGGCCGTTCGCGGTGACGGCCGTGCCGTTGGCGTTCGTGGGGGGTCGGCTGGACGTCCCGGGCCTCGTCTACCAGCCGCTTCTCGCGGTGGTGCTGCTGTACTCGGCGTGGTGGTTGCTGTCGCCGCGGTCGGTGCCGGTGGACGACCCGGACCTGCGCCCGCCCCTGGTCCCGGCCCTGGGCGCGGGCATGGGGATGGGCCTGCTGGCGGGGTTGACGGGCATCGGGGGCGGGATCTTCCTCAGCCCGCTGCTGCTGCTGAACCGGTGGGCCGCGACCCGCACCACCTCGGCGGTGTCGGCCGTGTTCATCCTGGTGAACTCCAGCGCGGGCCTGGCCGGGCAGGCCACCACCGTCACCGCGATCCCGTGGAACGCGGCCCTGGTGTGGGTGCCCCTGGCCCTGGTGGGCGGGTTCCTGGGGTCCCGGTACGGGGCCCGCACCGGTGCCACCAAGGCGATCTACCGGCTGCTGGCGGTGGTGCTCCTGGTCGCCGCGACCAAGCTCGTCCTCACCACGTTCGGCTGAGCCCCACCCCTGCCCGTGGACCACCCACGCCCGTCACCGACCGGTGGACGATGCCGGTTCCCGGGGCCGGACGGGGTACCGTGCCGTGGCCGCCGCACGGCAGTCCCCACACCGGAGGTCGTCCCATGCAGGTCGCGCTGACCGTCGAGGAGGGTGTCGCCCTCGCCCTCGCCGTCCAGACGTTGCCGCCGTTCATCGGTCCCGTCCGCGGTGAGGGGAGGTCGGTGCTGGTCGACGTGGACCTCGCGGCCATACCCGACGTCCCGACCCTCGCACGACTGAGCTTCGCGGCCGTCGGGTCGGTCACGATCAGGGCGGCGCTCATCGGGTACGACGGGGACGTCGCGACGTTCGAGCTGCAGGCCGAGGCCCGTGGGCTCCCCGCCCACCGCCTGCTCAACCACCTCACCGACACGATCAGCGACCGGCTGCGCGCCAACGGGCTGCCCGACGACCTCGTCGAGCTGCACCCCGGCCCGCGGGCGCCCCTGGCCCGGGTGCACGTGCAGCAGGCGATCGACGCGCGGGTACGTGGCCTGAGCCTGGCGACCCTGGACGTGCGTGACGGGGTGGTGCACGCTGGCGTCACGGTCGGTGACGTGGCACTGCACTGACAGGGGCTGACAGGGGCTGACAGGGGCTGACACGTGCTGACACGGGCTCAGAGCCGGGGGCGCAGCTCCCCCACCACCTTGACCAGCACCTTCACCCCGTCCACCTCTGACGGCACGTCGTGGGCGTCGGCGTCGGCGCGGACGTTGACCTGCAGGCAGTACCCGTCGCCGGTGGGTGCGATGCCCACGCCCCGCACGTGCACCGACTCCTTCAGCACGTGCTGCAGGTGGGTCTTGGCGACGCGGGCGTGCTCCAGGTCGGCCACGGTGTCACCTCCTCAGCAGGCGAGCTCGGCCCCCAACGCCTGCAGGACGGTGCCGATGGGGTTGAGGTACGTGAGCCCTGTGCCATTCTCGCCCCCCACCTCGCTGCCCGCATAGAGCAGACCGATGGCGGCCCCGTCCGCGGCCCGGTACACCAGGGACCCGCTGTCGCCGCCGCGGGAGAACGGGCCCCGGCCCAGGCCCTCGACCTCGATCTGCCCGTCGAACACCAGGTCACCCAGGTCGGGCCCGTAGTCGACGGCCACGTCGTCGAGCTCGATGGCGGTGACCCGGCCCCTGGTGGTGCCGGTGGTGCGGCCGATCTTCTCGACCTCCTCCCGGCCGACGGCCTGCGCGACCCGGGTGACCCGGCCCACCGGGTGGTCCAGGTCCACGTCGGTGTCCAGCAGGGACGCGGTCGCGGCGTCCGCGAGCGCCGGGTGCCCGCGCCGCAGCTCGACGAAGGACGCCAGGGCCCCGACCCGGTCGCGGGGGTCCTGGCCG
>NZ_AXCZ01000102.1 GCF_000767165.1 Cellulomonas bogoriensis 69B4 = DSM 16987 | reverse complement strand
GGGCCGGTCCGCGGTGCCCCCGACCACCGCCTGCGCGGGCGACTCGGTGGTCGTGCTGCGGTCCGACCCACCGGCACCTCGCCACGGTGAGGCGCTCGAGGGCACCTTGCAGGCCGCACGCCGGACCCACGAGCGGTGGCTCGCCTCCGGCCTGGCCGCCTCCGCGGTCGACCTGGGGCCGGGGGTGGGAGTCGTGGCCCGGCGGCACCTGGAGTCACGCAGCGTGGAGCACGTCCCCCTCCTGGTCCGCGACCGCGGCTCCGCTCCCCTGCGGTGGGCGGTGAAGATCGGCACCCAGGTCGCGTCCGAGCGTGAGAGCTGGGGCGACTGGCACTACGCCCTGGCGCTGCGTGAGCAGCTGGAGCTGCTCGGTCACCAGGTGACGATCGACACCCGCACCTCCTGGTACCGCCCCACGGCCCACCTCGACGACGTGGTGCTCGTGCTCCAGGGCCGGGGCCGGTACCGCCCCAGCCCGGACCAGGTGTCCATGCTGTGGCTGATCAGCCACCCCGCGGAGGCACCGGCGACGGCCGTCGGCGACTACGACGTGGTGCTCAGCGCCTCCACGGCGTGGTGCGAGCAGGTGGCACCGTTCGCGCGGACCGCACCCGAGCTGATGCTCCAGTGCACCGACCCCGACCGGTTCCACCCCGGCGCGCCGGACCCCGCCTGCGCCCACGAGGTCCTCATGGTCGGCAACGCCCGAGGGCCGCGACCCGCGGTCGCCGCGGCCCTCGAGGCCGGACTCGTGCCCGACGTGTACGGACAGCGCTGGGAAGGGCTGCTCCCCGACGGTGCGTGGAAGGGGGCGTACCTGCCGAACGAGCAGCTGGCCGCCCACTACCGCAGCTCCGGTGTGGTCCTCAACGACCACTGGGACGAGATGAGACACTGGGGCATCGTGTCCAACCGGCTCTTCGACCTGGTCGCGTGCGGAGCACGGGTCATCAGCGACGACATCCCCCAGATCAAGGAGACGTTCGAGGACGTGGTGCTGACCTTCACCACCGCCCAGGACATCCCCACGCTCGTGAGGGCCCACCGCGACGAGACCCCCGAGGACGTCGAGCGGCGCATGGCGCTGTCGCAGACCGTGCGGCGGGAGCACTCGTTCGCGGCCCGGGCGAAGACCTTGTCGGACCGCGCGACAGCGCACCTGGCCGCCCGGGTCGGGCACCGGTGACGGCGACCGACCCCGCCACCTCACCACGCCGACCCGCCCACGCCGTACACCCGGAGGAACGACGATGACCCGGTACCTGACCCCTCACCGCGTGGCCCTGGCGACCGGTGCGCTGGCGGGCGTCGCCGCCCTGGTCCTCGGGTTCCTGGACCGGCCCGGGCCGGCCGTGGCCCTGCTGGCCCTGGCAGTTCTGGCACTCACGGGGCTGGTCGTGGGCCAGCACCGGGAGGTGGTGCGGGCACGCAAGGCCGCCGAAGGGACCCGTCGGGAGATCGAGGCGCTGCGCCGGACCGTCCCCACCGCCAAGCAGGCGGGCAAGGTCGCCGACCGCGTCGAGGCGATGGAACGTCGCGTCCTGACCGCGCTGACCACGTTCCAGTCCGAGGCACGGGCCTGGAACCACTCCCGGGGCGAGGAGCACGCCCGGGAGGCGCAGGCCGTCAAGCAGCTGCGCTCGGCGGTGCGCGCCATGACGCAGGACGTGGACGCCGCGATCCAGCTCCACGACCTCGTGGAGGCCCGTGACCTGATCCCGCTCACCGGTGGCTGGGCCATCGACACGCGCAGCCTGCACTCCCTGGTGTCGTTGGTCCGCACGACGCGGCCGCGCACCGTCGTGGAGCTCGGCGCCGGGACGACGACCGTGTGGCTCGGGTACCTCCTGGAGCGGGACGGGGGCCGCCTGGTCAGCGTGGACCACCTCCAGCGGTATGCCGACGCGACCTCCCAGCAGGTCGCCCGGCACGGCCTGGAGGCCGTGGTCGACCTGCGCGTCGCCCCGCTCGCCGAGGTCGAGGTCGACGACGTCACCCGCCCCTGGTACGAGCCGTCCGCGCTGGCGGACGTCACCGCGATCGACATGCTGGTGGTCGACGGCCCACCGCAGCGCACGGCGGACCTGGCCAGGTACCCGGCGCTGCCGCTGCTCGTGGACGCGCTCGCCGACGACGCGTGGGTCGTGCTCGACGACGCCTCACGGCACGACGAGCGTGAGACGGTCCGGCGCTGGCTGGAGGAGATCCCCGGCCTGACCCGAGTCCCCACCCCCGCCGACGACCTCGCCGTGCTGCGCTACCAGCGGCCGGGCGCCTCCGCGTAGTCGCCAGGAGACCACAGTGACCAGCACCTCCGCTCCCGTTCCCCTGCCCCCCACCCACGTCACGCGCCGGCACCTGGCCCGACCCGAGGACCCCCGCTCCCTGGGCCGGACCGTCCTTCGGAACCGGGCGCGCGCCGGCCGGGACCTGCTGGCGCTGGGCGCGACCGGGGACCGGCACACCTTCGACGGGCTCCTGCCGCTGCTGTCCCGCCCCCGGCAGCACGACCTCCGTTGGCCGTGGCTCATCCCGTTGGCACGGGTGCTGGCGCTCCAGCCGGCCCGCGAGGACGACCTGGCCACGGCCCTGAGGATCCTCGAGACCGCGCCGGCCAAGTTCGTGGACGTCGAGGCCCGGTCCCTGCACGGGCACCTGCTCGCCGCGACCGGGGACCGCAGAGGCCTCGAGCGTCTGGCACGGACCTTCCCCGACGAGGTGGAGGACCTGGACGCGATCCGCGCGAACCTGCTGAACCCCCACCTGCGCGCGGACGGCGACCCCACCCTGTGGGCCGCCGCCCTGGAGAAGGTGTTCGCCGTCCGGGGACTGGTCGACACCCGCATCGGGGACCCCACCGCCCCGTCACCCCTGGAGACGTTGACCGGCCCCACCAGGGCCGCCGTCGACGGTCCCAAGGTCACCGTCATCACCACCACGTTCCGGCCCGGACCGTCCCTGCTGACCGCCGTCGGGTCGATCCTGGCCCAGAGCTGGCACAACCTCGAGGTGCTGGTCGTGGACGACTGCTCCGGCCCCGAGCACCAGGAGGTCCTGGAGCAGGTGGCCGCGCTCGACGAGCGGGTGCGGGTGCTGCGCCAAGAGGTCAACGGCGGTACCTACCGGGCACGGAACCTGGGGCTGGAGCACGCGACCGGAGAGTTCGTCACCGGCCACGACGACGACGACTGGGCGCACCCCGACCGGATCGCCCGCCAGGCGCAGGTCCTGCTCGAGTCCCCACGGGTGCCCGCCACGTTGTCGAACGCCGTGCGCGCCTCGGACGTCCTGGAGGTCGCCCCGCTCGGACGGTCGGCGACGGGCACCTACGCGCCGTCCTACATGGTGCGCCGCGAGCTGGCCGAGCGAGCGGGCCGGTACCACCCCGGTGCGCGCAAGGCCGCGGACAACGAGCTCGTCCGCCGTGTGGAGGCCATGACGGGTGAACGCACCGTCCTGGTCACCGAGGCCCTGAGCGTCTACCACAACCGGGTCGGGTCGCTGTCGAAGGCCGACTTCGCCCCCGGTTGGGTGCACCCGGCACGCCTGGCCTTCTGGGCCCTGTCCCGCACCACCTTGGGACGGGTCGCCCGTGGGGCCCTCGAGGCCCACCAGGCCGTGGCACGCACCGCCGTCCCGCAGAGGCTCAGCAGCGATCCACGGACCAGCCGCTCCTACGACGTGCTCGTGGTCGCCGACTGGAGTCGAGGCGCCGAGGCGCAGGCCCTGGTGCCCGAGCTGCGTGCCCTCACCGACGCCGGCCACCGGGTGGGTGTCACCCACGTCGAGGACGTCCGCTACGCCGGCCCCCGGCGACGACCGCTCGAGCCACGCATGCTCACCATGGCGAACGCAGGGGACGTGGACGTGGTCATGCTCGACGACGTCGCGCACGTCGCCACAGCACTGGTACGCAGCCCCGGCGCGTTCGAGGTGCCGCCCGACGTCGACCGGACCATCGAGATCGACCGGGTCGTCATGCTCCTGGACACGGTGGCGGCCCCCGGGGCCCGCGGCCCGCAGGCGATCGACCCCGTGGGCTGCCACCGGGCAGCCACCGCGCTCCTCGGCACCGAGCCCACGTGGCTGACCCCAAGCGCCGACGTGCGGCACGCACTCCTCGCAGCCATGCCAGCCGACCTCCACGACCGGGTGCACGGGACCGACGTGGGCGGCGTGGTCGACCAGGAGCTCCTGGCGGCGCCGCGGCCCGACAGGCTGCACGGGCCCGCGACCCTCGGGCTGCGGGTGCCGGTGGGTGACCACGCCGAGCTGGACCGTGTCGCCGCCCACCTCACCGATGTCCAGGACGTGCGCTGCATCGGTGCCGTGGAGTCCTGGCGAACGGTCGAGAGCACCGACAGGTGGGTCCGGTACGAGGACCGCGAGCTGCCCGCCGAGGTCTTCCTCGCACAGGTCGACGTCCTCGCGCACCCCTGGAAGGGCACCGGGGTGCCACGCTCGCTGCGGGCGGCGATCGCCGCCGGGTGCATCGCACTCGTGGACCCCGCACTCGAGCCGGTGCTCGGGCCCGCAGCACGGTACGCCGCGCCGCAGGACGTGGCCGCAGAGCTGCTCGCCATCCAGGACGAGCGCTGGGAGTACGCGCAGAACGTCCGGTCTGCACGCGCACACCTGAGCGCGACCTGCACCGGCCCCGGCTTCGTGGCCGACCTGCAGGAGGCCGGCGTGCTGACCTGACGTCTGCGGCTCAAGGTCGGCACCCATCGCGTCGACGTTGATCACATGCGTCGCGCCTGGACCGTCCTCGCCCTGACCGGACTGCTGCTCGGAGCGGCCAGCACCACCCCGACCCCGGCCACCGCCGCGGAGGAACGCTACGTCCCACCGGCCAGCGGGTCGTGGACGGTCGACGGGCGCGGCTGGGGCCACGGGATCGGGATGTCCCAGTGGGGAGCCCAGGGAGCTGCGCTCCAGGGCCTCACCGCGACGCAGATCCTGGCCTTCTACTACCCCGGGACCACGCAGGGGACCGTCACCAACCGGGTGGTCCGTGTCCGCCTGAACGCCCTCGCCGGTAGGTCCCAGGCCACCGTCACCGCCCCCGCGGGGCAGTCCGGCTTCACGCTCCAGCCCGTCGGCGGCGGCACCAGCCGGCAGGTCAGCGCCAGGCACCTCACCGTCACCCGCAGCACCAGCGGCTACCGGTTCCAGGCGCGCACCACCCCCGGCGGAGCGGTCACCAGCACCGTGACGGTCGCGGCCGACCAGGTGAACGTCACCACCGGGGACGGTGTCCAGGTGGGCCCGACGCTGGGCGGGGACTGGACCTGGTACCGCGGGACCCTCCGACTCACGCCCCCGGAGACCGGGACCTCGACCAGCACGTTCGACGTCGTCAACGACGTCGCCCTGGAGACCTACCTGCGTGGCGTGGTACCCAACGAGGTGCCTGCCGGCTGGCACACGGAAGCGCTCAAGGCGCAGTCGGTCGCGGCCCGCAGCTACGTGCTGTCGACCCTGAACGAGCGCCGGTACTCCGACACCTGCGACACCACCGCCTGCCAGGTGTACCGAGGCCGGTCACGGTCGGTGGGCGGCCAGGTGACGAGCAGCGAGCACTCCCGGACCGACGCGGCGATCACGGGGACCGCACGCCAGGTGCGCCTGCACAACGGCGCTGTGGCCTTCACCCAGTACTCCTCGACCAACGGCGGCTTCTCACGTGCCGGTTCCCGGCCCTACCTGGTCGCCAAGGCCGACCCCTACACCGGGACGGCCACCGGGGACACCCGGACGTCCTGGACCGAACAGCTGTCGGTCTCGACCGTCGCCCGGCACTGCCCGGGGTCCGGGGGGACGCTCCGCGCCCTCGTCGTGACCGCTCGGGACGGCAACGGCGAGCTGGGGGGCCGGATCACCGGCGCGAGGGTGGAGTGCAGCACGGGCAACGCGAACATCACCGGCAACACCAACCTCGCCTTCGGGCTCTTGTCCCACTGGTGGCGGCCCCGCGCGGCGGCTCCCACACCGACGCCCACCCCCACCACCCCACCGGCACGGACGGCCGAGTACCACCTCACGAACTCCTGGGGGCCGTCGGCCGATCACGTGTTCCGGTACGGCACCATGCAGGACACCCCGCTCCCCGGTGACTGGGACGGCAACGGGCGCGACACCCTCACCCTGCGCGACGGCGCCCGCTTCCACATCACCACCAACCTGGGAGGGCCGGCAGCCCGTGTCCTCACCTACGGGCGGGTCGGCGACGTCGTCCTGGTCGGGGACTGGAACGGGGACGGCAACGACACCCTCGCGGTGCGACGCGGGCGGGAATACCACATCAAGAACAGCATCTCCGACGGCGCCGCCGACGTCGTCGTCCGCTACGGACGCCCCGACGACGTCGTCCTGGTCGGCGACTGGAACGGGGACGGCAACGACACCCTCGCGGTGCGACGCGGGCGGGAATACCACATCAAGAACAGCATCTCCGACGGCGCCGCCGACGTCGTCGTCCGCTACGGACGCCCCGACGACGTCGTCCTGGTCGGCGACTGGAACGGCGACGGCAACGACACCCTCACCGTCCGACGCGGGAACCGGTACCACGTGCGCAACTCCCTCACCGACGGCGTCGCGGACCTGATCCAGCCCTACGGACGCGTCGACGACGAGGTGTTCTCCGGGGACTGGAACGGCGACGGCCGCGACACGCTCGGGATCCGTCGTCCCGTGTGACCTCAGGCCCCGGTGCCGCGTACCCCGCCGGCAGCACAGCGGAGCGCCTCGAGGAACGTGCCGGCGTGCGCCGACCAGTCGTGGTCACGACGTGCTGCCGCATGACCGGCACTCCCCAACCGGGCACGCAGCTGCGGGTCGCGCGCCAGAGCCACCACGGCCTCGGTGACGGCCTCCACGTCACCGAACGGCACGACCACACCAGCCCCCGCACCCTCCACCAGGTCGACGGCCAACGGCAGCGGCGTCGTCACCACCGGCACGCCGTGCGCCATGTACTCGATCACCTTGGTCGGCATGCTGTGCCTGAAGTTGGGGACGTCGTGCAGGAGTGACAACCCCGCCAGGGCACCGGAGACATGACCGAACGCCTCGGAGGACGGACGGAACCCCCACCACGTCAGCACCCCCCGCTCGTGCGCGGCCCTGAGCAGGGCGGTCGCCTCGGGATCCGCACCACCCACCACCACCACCTCGACACCCACACCCAGGTGCGTCAGCCTCGCACCCAGCTCGCACAGCTCCCGCGCGCCCCGGACCACCGACACCGAGCCCACGTACACCACGCGACCGCCGCCTGGCTCCACGACCTCGGCCGGGACCTTCACCGTGTTCGGGACGACCGGGTGGGGGCGACGGAACCTCTCCTGATAGGCGTGCTCGGCAAGCAGGAGGCCCACCCGCGACTCCACCCGACGCTCGGCCCGACGAACCGCCGCCGCCGCGACCCGTCGCACCGGGACCGGCAGCCACGGCTTGACCAGCACCGCCGCCGCGGTGTCCTCGTGCACGTCCCACACCACCGGGGCCGCCACACGTCGCGACAACGCCAGGAGGAGCTCGGGGTCGTGCAGCAGGACCACGTCGTGGGCGGCGGCCTCAGCGGCCAGCAGGCGCCGTGCCGCTCCCAGCGCGGCGAGACGGCGCCGGCCCCGTGCCCGAGGGACGTCCAGGACCCGCAGACCCTGCACGTCCTCCTCGGCGACTCCGTACCCACGCCACGGAGCCGCGTACGTCACTTGCCACCCGGCGCCCAGCATCGCGTCGATCTGCCGGTGGCGGATACGTGAGTCCTGCGGGTGGTGCACGGTGGTCACGACGAGCACCCGCACGTCAGGGCCGCTTCTTCTTCGCCGCGCGCAACGCCTTGATGAACGCCGAGTACTCGGCGGTCACCTCCTTCGCCGGGCCGTCGGCACGGACCTGCCCCTGCTCGAGCCAGATCGCCCGCGTACACGTGTTGCGGATGGTGGTCGCCGAGTGACTCACCATGAACACCGTGCCCGCCTCCTCACGGATCCGCTCGATCCGCTCGGCGCTGCGGCGCCGGAACTCCGCGTCGCCGGTGGCCAGCGCCTCGTCGATGATGAGGATCTCAGGCGTGCGTGCCGAGGCGATCGCGAACGCCAACCGTGCCGACATGCCCGAGGAGTACGACGACATGGGAAGCTTGACGAAGTCCCCGACGCCCGAGAACTCCACGATCTCGTCGAACTTCTCGCGCACCTCGCGTCGCGTCAGACCACGCGCCAACCCACCCAGCATGATGTTCCGCTCACCACTGAGCGACTTCATCAGGGCGGCGTTGACACCGAGCAGCGCGACGTCGGACCGCGAGTACAGCTGACCACCCGAGATCGGGATCAGACCCGCCACCGCACGCAGCACGGTGCTCTTGCCCGACCCGTTGCGTCCCACCAGGCCGATCGACTCGCCCTCGCGGGCGATGAACGACAGGCCCTTGACCGCCTCGATCTCGTTCACCGCACCCACGTGCTTGCCCGCACGCCCGACCAGACGCGACCACCGCGACGTCGGCGCAGCCTCCAACGCGTTCCGCGCCCCACCGAAGGTCCGGTAGCTGATGCGGACGTCGTGCGCCACGACCGTCGGCTCACTCGCGGCCATAACGGTGCTCCGCTCGCCAGAAGACATAGGTGCCTGCGACCACGAACAGCACGGCCCAGCCGGCAGCGACCCCCCACAGCACGGGGTCCTGGGGGTGACCGGACAACATGCACGAGCGGACCAGGTTCAGGTACACGGCCACCGGCTGGTACTGCATGACCAGGCCCAACGCACCCGGGGCGTAGGCCTCGATGCTGAAGAAGACGCCCGAGACGTACCGGGCCAGACGCACCACGAGCGGGACGAGGTTCAGCACGTCACGCGACGCCGAGGCGGCGCGGGCCACGAGCATCCCCAGTCCGGTGCAGAACACGAACAGCAGGACGACCGCCGCGGGCAGGAGCAGCCACTCGAGCTGGATGGGCTCACCGGCGAGCGGCAGGATGATCAGCAGCACCCCCAGCGCCGGCAGCAGGATCAGCGTCTCTGCCATGGCGATGGAGATCGGGAGCACAGCCCGCGGGAACCGGACCGAACGGATCAGCGACTGGTGACCCGTGATGGCTTTCGCACCCGCCGACAGCGCGCCCGCGATGAACAAGAAGATGAAGATGCCGGTCGCGAGGAAGGCGACATAGTTGTCCGTCCCCCTGCTGACGTCCAGCAGAAAGCCGAAGACGAAGAAGTAGGCGCCGACGAGGAGCAGCGGGTTGAGCGCAGCCCACAGCTGACCCAGGTAGTTGTTCTGGTTGCGGTCGTAGGCCTTCGCCTTGGCCAGCTCGACCGTCAGGGCGCGGTGCCGCCACACGTCGCGCAGGTAGGCGGCCAGACCCGGTTTGGAGTCGACCCGCCGCAACCCGTGCTCGGTCGCCAGTGCCAGCGCCTCCTGCGCCGACCCGGGTGCCGACGGGCCACCGTGCTCGCCGTCGGTCGCC
>NZ_AXCZ01000099.1 GCF_000767165.1 Cellulomonas bogoriensis 69B4 = DSM 16987 | reverse complement strand
CGCGGCACCGGGCGCGGCACCGGGCGCACCCGGTGCTCCCGGAGCTGCCGGAGCACCCGGCGCGGGTGCGACGTCCGGGTCGGTCGGCTCCTCGGTGGGGTCCGTGTCCGGGTCGGTGGGCTCCTCACCGGGGTCGGTGGGAGGTGCGGTCGGCGCCGGGTCCACGTCGGCGGACACCACGACGGTCGACTGCCCCACCAGGGCACCGTTCTCGTCCGTGACGACGAGGGTGTAGACCCCGGCCTCGGTGAGGGTGACGGCGAAGGTCGCGACACCGTTGTCGCCGACCGGCTTGGTCAGCGATGCCGTACCGGCGATCTGGATCGCTGCGTCCGGGATCGTGGCCGGGTCGGAGGTGACCGTCAGGGTCGCGCTCTCACCCTCGTCAAAACCGGATGCGACGACCGCGAAGGTCTCACCGGCTGCCGGCGCGGGCGAGGTGACAGCCACCTCGTAGCCCGGCGCCGAGTACGCCAGTGCTGCGGTCGGGGTGAGGGCCAGGGCCGCTGCGGCACCCGCGCTCACCAGTAGACGACGTTTCATTGAGTTCCCCCTGTCTAGATGGTCGACGTGGACGCCGCTTCATCGATCGAGCGAACCGAGGCGGCACCACAGACGTGCAAAAGACTAAGCCCAAGAAGCACAGAACACACCCCCAGATGTCTCAGATCCGTAACAGAACGGAAATGATCATCAAGACTCGCTCGCCAGAGCCGATGCAATCAAGAGGAATCTGCCTTCAAAACGCACGTTCGTCGCACTCGGGAAACAAGGGGCGTAAAGGTACGACCGGGTCGATCCGTGACGCCCCGGGCACCACGCCCTGGCGGCGCACCGGGAGTCTGGCCAGACTGGGCCGATGACCGAGCCCCCGATGACCGAGCCCCCGATGACCGAGCCCGGAGCACGATGAACCCCGCCCCTGACCGCGAGCACCGCCACGAGCACCACCACCGTGGGTGAGGCCGCGGTCTCACCGAGCCTCGCCCTGGGGATCGTCGTCGTGGTCCTCGCCGTCGTGGCCACGATCGCCGTCGGCGCCGCAGGCCTGGACCTCAGACGCGCCGTGGTCGCCGCCACCGGCCGTGCGACCGTCCAGCTCGCCGTCGTCGCCGCACTCCTGGTCGTCGTGCTGGAGTCCCTCCCCTGGACCCTGCTCTACCTGGTGCTCATGTTCGTGGTCGCCACGCTCACGTCGACACGGCGGCTCGGCCTGGCCCCGTCGCGCCCCTGGGCCGCGCTCCCCATCGCCGCAGGGACCGTGCCCGTCGTCGCCCTGGTGCTCGCCTCCGGGACCGTGCCCTGGAGGGCCGAGAGCCTGCTGCCCGTGGCCGGAATCATCCTGGGCGGGGCGATGACGGCGACGTCCCTCGCCGGTCGCCGGATGCTCGACACCCTCGGCCAGCGAGCCGGGGAGTACGAGGCCGCCCTCACGGTCGGGCACCAGCACCACGAGGCCACCCTCGAGATCGCCCGCGACTCCGCCGGGCTGGCGCTCGTCCCGCCCCTGGACCAGACCCGCACCGTGGGCCTGGTGACCCTGCCGGGTGCGTTCGTCGGCGTGCTCCTGGGCGGCGGGACCCCGCTCGAAGCCGGTGCCGCCCAGCTCCTGGTCCTGGTGGGTCTGCTCGCCGCCGAGGCCCTCGCCGTCCTCGTGACCATCCACCTGGTCGCCCGACGCCGCCTGCTCACCGACGAGCTGGCCGCCCGGCTACCCACCTGAGACCCCGACAGGGCCGGCTCATCGCGGCCAACCACGCCGTCCGACGGAGGCACACGTCGGCACCCACCCGGGTCAGAGCTCGCGGGCGAGCGCCACGACCACCCCACGCAGCTCGACGTCGTCGGCGAGCGCGGCGTCCATCGCCCCCAGCACACGCGCCACGGCCTCGTCCAAGGACCCGCCCGCCAGGCCCGACAGCTCCTCACCGCGCGGGTCACGGACCGGCGCACCGTCCCCCCGCAGGTGCCGCACCCACGCCGCCAGCACCCGCGCCGCACCCACCGGCACACGACCCGCAGCACGCTCACGCCGCAGGGTCGGCAGCACCCGGACCGGCAGCTTCTGGGAGCCGTCCATCGCGATCTGCGCCAGCAGGTGCCGGATCGCCGGGTTCGCGAACCGGTCCAGCAGCGCCCGGCGGTACTCCGCGACGTCCTCATGCGGCAGCGTCAGGTGCGCCGACGCCTCGTCCCACCAGTGCTCGACCCACCCCCGGCACACGTCATCGGTGATCGCGTCCCGCACGGTCCGGTGCCCCCGTACCGACCCCGCGTACGCCAGCAGCGAGTGCGCACCGTTGAGCAGGCCCAGCTTGCGGGCCTCGAACGGCGCGACGTCATCGGTCACGATCGCACCCGCTGCAGCCCAGTCCGGGCTCCCGGCGATCATGGAGCCGGACAGCACCCACTCGCTGAACGGCTCGGTCACGACCGGCGCACGGTCCTCGACCCCCGTTCCCCGCCGGACCAGGTCGACGTCGGCGTCGGTGGGCTCAGGGGTGATGCGGTCGACCATGGTCGTGACCCACGCGACGTTCTGCTCCAGCCACCCCACCATCGTGGGGTCCACGAGCTCGGCCATCGCGTGCACGACGGTTCGCACCGCCGCGCCGTTGTCCGGCAGGTTGTCGCACGGGACCACCGTCAACGGTCCCGCGTCGGCGTGCCTCCGGGCCATGAGACCGGCGAGGATGCGCGCGGGAGCGGTCCGGACGCGGGCCGTCGGCTCCTCGCGCAGGGTCGCCAGGTCGGCCTGGACGTCGTCGCGGGCGGTGTCCGGACGACCGTCGGCGCCCCGGACGTAACCGGCCTCGGTGACCGTGGAGGTCAGGACCGCCACGGCCGGATCGGCCACCCGGGTGATCCACGCCTCGTGATCCTGCGCCGCACGTGGCTCGACCACACTGGTGACCACCTCGAACGCGTCACCGTCCGGGCCGCGGGTGTCAAGGGTGAACAGGCCGTCCTGGGCCGCCATCGCCAGGGCCAGGTCAGGGCTGCGTCCCGTGAACGCCGCGATCCCCCACTCCTGGGCATCCGGCGCGTGGTGGGTGTACCAGGCCTGGTGCGCCCGGAAGAAGTTGCCCAGACCGAGGTGCACGTGGCGGACGGGAGGGGCGGGGGCTGTGCGTGTCATCGTCGTCACAGTCCCCAGACTGTACGGGGTCCGCGTCCTCACGAGCGTGACCGGACCCTCGCCTCGCGGTACCGTGCACGTCGAGCGCCGCAGCTCGACCCATGGCAGCTGTGCGTCGGCTCACCTCCACGACCGTCGCGCGGCGCTGCACGCACGCCCACCCTCCCGTCGCCCTCGAGGCACGGCCGCCGTGGGCGCCCTACGCCACCGAACGAACGAGCAGACGGAACCTACGTGTCGCACGCACCACCGGCCCAGACGCCCTCCCCCCACGTCCCCGAGGCCCACGAGGCCCACTCCGTGATGGCCGCCCTGCGCTCACCCAAGCGCCTGCGCACCGAGGTCCTGGCGGGGCTGGTCGTCGCGCTGGCCCTGATCCCCGAGGCCATCGCGTTCTCGATCATCGCCGGGGTCGACCCCCGCCTCGGTCTGTTCGCCTCGTTC
This sequence comes from Cellulomonas bogoriensis 69B4 = DSM 16987, assembly GCF_000767165.1. Classification (GTDB taxonomy): domain Bacteria; phylum Actinomycetota; class Actinomycetes; order Actinomycetales; family Cellulomonadaceae; genus Actinotalea; species Actinotalea bogoriensis. The sequence continues at coordinate 6,050 of NZ_AXCZ01000099.1, read as the reverse complement.
ACGATGGCGGTGTCCATCGCGTTCCTCGGCGGGCGGCCCGCCATGATCTCGGCAGCCACCGGCGCCATCGCCCTCGTGGTCGCACCCGTGGCACGCGAGCACGGGGTCGACCACCTCATCGCGACCGTCATCCTGGCCGGCGTCTTCCAGCTGGTGCTCGGGGCGCTCGGGATGGCCAGGCTCATGCGGTTCATCCCGCGCTCGGTCATGGTCGGGTTCGTCAACGCCCTGGCGATCCTGATCTTCATGGCGCAGCTGCCGCACCTGGTCGACGTCCCGCCCATGGTGTACGTGCTGCTCGCCGCCGGGCTGCTGATCATGGTGCTCCTGCCGCGGCTGACCAAGGTCGTGCCAGCCCCGCTGGTCGCGATCGTCATCCTCACCACCATCACGATCACCATGGCCATGACCGTCCCGACCGTCGGCGACGAGGGCGAGCTGCCCCGCAGCCTCCCCTCGCTGCTGATCCCCGACGTCCCGTTCACCCTCGAGACGCTCCGGATCATCGCGCCGTTCGCGCTCGCCATGGCACTGGTCGGCCTCCTCGAGTCGCTCCTGACGGCCAAGCTCGTCGACGACGTCACCGACACCCACTCGAACAAGACCCGTGAGAACCTCGGCCAGGGCGCCGCGAACATCATCACCGGGTTCTTCGGCGGCATGGGCGGGTGCGCCATGATCGGCCAGACCATGATCAACGTGAAGGTCTCCGGGGCCCGTACGCGCATCTCGACGTTCCTCGCCGGGGTGTTCCTGCTGGCACTGGTCGTCGGCGCAGGTGACCTGGTCGCCCGGATCCCGATGGCCGCCCTCGTCGCCGTCATGATCATGGTGGCCGTCGGGACCTTCGACTGGCACTCCCTGCGCACCCTGCGGCGGATGCCCCGGGCCGAGACCACCGTCATGCTCACCACGGTCGCGGTCACGGTGTGGACCCACAACCTCGCCTACGGCGTGGGCGCGGGGGTGATCGTCGCGATGGTCGCGTTCGCCCGTCGGGTCGCACACCTCACCGAGGTGCGCCGCATCGACGAGGTCGACGACGACGTGCGCGTCTACGCGGTCACCGGCGAGCTGTTCTTCGCCTCGTCCAACGACCTCGTGTACCAGTTCGACTACGCAGGTGACCCCCCGAACGTCGTCATCGACCTCTCCGGGGCGCACATCTGGGACGCCTCCACCGTCGCCACCCTCGACGCGATCACCACCAGGTACGCGGCCAAGGGCAAGACCGTCACGATCCTCAACCTCGACGACGACTCGGCCAGGCGCCACGAGCTCCTCGCCGGGCAGCTCGGCAACGGCCACTGAGGGACGGCCGGCGCCGCCCTCAGGCCCGGGTCAGCCCCAGGGCCTCGCGCAGCGCCGCCAGCTGGGCCTCCCACCGCTCCCGTTGCGCCACCAGCGCAGACTCCTGCACGTGCGGGGCGTCCTCCAGCGCAGCGCTGATCGCCGCCGCCAGCGCCGACGCCTCGTTCGCCGTGGCGTGCCCGTACGGGAACACCTCGTTCAGGGCCGGCCAGTCCGAGACGACCAACGGGCGCAGTGCGTAGACGGCCTCGTAGGCGCTACGCATGATCGACGTGGGCTCGGTGGTCAGCGAGACGACCACGTCGGCACGCGCGATCTCGGCCAGGTAGTCCTTCTGCCCCAGGAACCCGACGAAGTCCACGTTCGCGGGGGCCCGCTCGCCGAGCCCGGCCGGACGACGGCGCAGGTCGCCGGTGATCGCGACGTCGACGTCGGGAAGCAGGCGTGCCGCCTCGACCACCTCGTGCACGGGCTCGTCCTCGGAGTACACGCACACGAACAGGACCCTGGGCCGCGGTCCGCGCTGCGGTGGTCCGATGGTCCAGGACGGCGGTGCCTCATGGACCACGAGGCCACGCGCACCCCAGGTCTGGACCAGCCTGACATAGTGGTCGACGGTCACCATCACACCGGACGAGCGGCGAGCCAACCACCGCGTCACGCCCAGCAGCTTGCGGCTGACCACGTTGCCCTTGACACCGAACGAGCCGGGGTGGCTGTCCAGCAGGAACCTCGTCCGGGTCACCGCACAGTAGGCGGCGACCACCAGGCCGGGGAAGACGGGCGGATTGGTCACGATGACCGCCCGGGGCCGGGCACGGACGAGTGCGGCAGCGGTCGCCAGTGCGCTCAGCACGTAGCGGACCGGCACCAGGGGCTTGCGACTCAGGGCCGGCATGTAGACGTGGACCGGGGCACCCCCGAGAGCCTCGGCGATCTCGACGGCGCGCCCTGCATGACGCTGCCAGGTGACGTGGACGACGGGTGGTCTGCGATGGGCGGCCATATGATCATTCTTACCTGATCCCGTGACTGACCAGAATGCGGGACTCGGGAATCGGGCGTATCGGCACACAACACCAATGCTTCGCTGACCTGCTGTGACATTCATGTTTCGTGGGTTGTCACCTGAAGCCCGTCACGGGATCGTGGCCTCGTGCTGACACCGGATACTGACTCCACCAGGACTACGTCGACCCCCGTCCCGGCCTTCGTCGCGACCACGGGCGGGCACCTCGTCCAGCTCAGCCTCATGGCTCCTGTCCTGGAGCCCGAGCGGCACGAGAACGCACTCTGGATCACCCACCGCACCCCGCAGAGCGAGAGCATGCTCGCCGGGCGCGACGTCATGTACGTCCCGACCATCAGGTCCCGCGACTTCCGCAACGTGGCACGCAGCACCCCGAGCGTGCTCCGGGAGCTCCGTCGGCACTCGGTCGACACCGTGTACAGCACGGGTGCCGCCATCGCGCTGGCAGCGCTCCCAGGCGCGCGCCTGGCCGGGGCCCGACCGCGCTACATCGAGAGCCTGGCCCGGTCGACCGGGCCGTCGCTCGCCGGCAAGGTGCTGCAGCTGCTCCCGTGGGTACCCCTGTACACCCAGTACCCTCAGAACGCCCGGGGCCGCTGGCGGTACGACCGGAGCCTGCTGGACTCCTTCGACGTGGAGGACGCCGGTGGGACACGGGTGCCGCGCCGCGTGTTCATCACCCTCGGCACGGCCCGACCGTGGCAGTTCCGGCGCCTGGTGGAACGGATGATCGAGATTCTCCCGGAGGGGACCGAGGCCGTGTGGCAGACGGGGGCGACCGACGTCGCCGACCTTCCGATCGATGCCCGGCCGATGCTCTCGGACGAGGAGTTCCGCGCCGAGATCGAGCGTGCCGACGTGGTCGTCACCCACTCCGGGTGCGGGACGTTCATCCGCTGCCTCGAGGCAGGGAAGATCCCGATCATGGTCCCGCGCCGGGCAGCACGCCAGGAGCACGTCGACGACCACCAGGTACAGATCGCCGCCGTAGCCCAGCAACGCGGCCTGGCGCTGTCGCGCGAGGTCGACGACCTGACCGCCGAGGACCTGCGGCACGTCACCGGGTTGCGGGCCCGACCGGCCGACCCGCTCGACAGCTCGACCAGCAGGCAGGTCGCATGAGCGCCGTGCCGCAGGTCAGCGTCGTCATCCCCACCTACCGCCGGCGGGACAACCTCCTGTCCGTGGTCGCGCCACTGGTCGACGACCCGGCGCTGCACGAGGTGATCGTGGTGGTCGACGGTTGCGACGACGGTTCGCTCGAGCTGCTCCAGGACCTCGCGGTCCAGCACCCGGTGGTGCGACCGCTCTGGACCGAGAACAGCGGTGGAGCGGCCGCCCGCCAGACGGGCATCGACCACGCCACCGGTGACGTCGTCCTGCTCCTCGACGACGACGTCGTCGCTGCCCCGGGGCTGGTCAGCGGGCACGCCCGGCACCACCAGCACGCCGATGACCTGGTGGTGCTCGGCTACATGCCGACCCGGCTCCCACCGCCAGAGATCAGGGGACGCTTCGCGACCCACCTGTACGCACAGGAGTACGAGGACGTCTGCGCCGCCTACGAGGCCGAGCCCGCGACCATCCTGTCGCGCCTGTGGGGCGGGAACGTCTCGGTCCGGCGCGAGAACCTCGCCGAGGTCCCGTACCACTCCGGACCGTTCGCCCGCAGCAACCACTCCGACCGGGACTTCGGCCTGCGCCTGGCGGTGGCGGGCCTGCGCGGGGTGTTCGACCGGTCCTTGCTGTCCACCCACGAGCACGTCCGCCCCCTCGAGGCGTTCCTGCGCGACGCCCGACGCCAGGGCGCCGGGCGTGCACTCGTCCACGTCGAGCACCCGGACCTCCTGGGCCCGCTGCGCATGGACGAGACCTTGAAGGGCCTGCCGACACCGTTGCGGGTGCTCGTGCGGCTGGACCGCGTGGGCCCGCTGCGCACAGCCATGAGCGCGCCCCTGATGACGCTCACCCGGACCGCGTCCCGTCTGGGCATGACCGGCGTGGAGGTCACCGGCGCCAAGGTGCTGCGGCGGTTCGAGACCCGCCGCGGCATCCGCGAGGTCATCCCGAGCGCGTGACCTCCGGCACCGACCCCGGTACGGGACGCCCGTACCGGGGTCCGGTGAACGTCGCGCGCCTCCACCGGTCGGCCGCGAGCGCGGCCCCGGCGAAGCCGAGGAGCGACTGGGGAAACCCTGCGTTGGTGAGGTAGGGCCAGATCAGGGCCGCGAACGGGAGGAACAGCAGGATCCCCAGGACGGTGGCGGCGGCCGCGCTCTCGGTGCCGTCACGGGACCTGGCGGTGCGCCGGGCCCGGGCACCGAGGGCCACGAGTCCCACGACGGCCGCCAGCAGCAGGCCCACGCCACCCCGCAGGACGAGTGTCAGGTACTGGTTCTCGGTGGAGTCGAACTGGACCGAGCTCGGTGTGTCGATACCGATTCCCACCCCGGCCGCGCGGGAGAGCAGCGGGAGGTAGTCGCGTTCCCAGACGAGCATGCGGTACTGGACGGTCTGGGGCAGCAGGCCCTCGGTCGTACCGGCCGCCGGTGTCGTCTGCTCCTCCATCCTGGCGTCCAGGGCGGTGGAGAACAGGGCGCCGACGACGGCCGCCAGGACCGCGAGCAGGAGGATCGCGCGGCCCAGGCGGCGGACCACCGCAGCAGCCACGAGCACCGCGAACGGGACCCAGAAGAAGAAGGTGACGGTCACGGCCAGGACGAGGGCCGCGACGTCCACGGCGAGGACCGTGAGGAGCTGCCACCGGCGCAGCACCGTGCGGTCCCCGCGCAGCAGGAGCACCGTGGCCAGGACGACCGGCACGATCAGGTAGCCGCCGAAGGAGTGGGCGATCGTGAACGGGCCGGTGACGCGCGGGTTGATCTCGCCGGGCAGGGGCAGGAGCCCTTCGCCCACCGTGACCAGGAGCACCTCGCGGACGCCGGGGACGTCGGCGTACTGGGCGAGACCGACCAGGGCGGGCAGGAGGCTCAGGCCGAGCACCCACCGCAGGACCAGCACGAGGTCCTCGCGGTTCCGGACCGCCCGTGAGGCGGTCCACCAGGTGGCGAACAGGAATGCCGGCAGCAACCCGGCGCGCAGCAGCATGTCCGGGTAGCCCTCGACACCGCGCAGCTGGTGGTAGATGCCGAAGCCGATCCCGGCGACGGCGAAGAGTCCCAGGCCGGCGTCCGTGGCCGAGAACCTCCGCCAGCCCTCAGGGCGGCGGAGGAACACCACCACGGCGCAGCCCAGGAGGAGAACCTCGGAGATCTTGAGCCCGGGGATGACCAGCCCTCGCCCCAGGCCTGAGAGAGCCGGGACGACGGCGGCCACCACCACGGCTGCGACCACGGGTCGTCGCCACACCGCCAGTGCCAGGAGCGCCGCTCCGGCCACCGCCACCGGTCCGACCGGGGTGACCACGATCGAGAGCCCTGCGACGACCGCCACGGCCAACGTGAGAGGAAGGACCCGCCACAGGGCCGGGGCCGGCGACGCGGTCCCCGTGTGCAGGGTGCTCACCTCTGCGGAGAGGTGGCGGCGGGCTGCAGCTCTCTGCCCTCGCCGGGTTCGGCCCCCCGGTCGCGCGCGGAGACCTCCCCCGGTCCTGTGGCCTCGGGCACGGCGGTCTCACCGGCCCTCGGGCCGTGCGCCCGGTCACGGGAGCGGCCGGCGGCCGGGGTCACGGCGACCAGGACGTGGGTGG
>NZ_AXCZ01000185.1 GCF_000767165.1 Cellulomonas bogoriensis 69B4 = DSM 16987 | reverse complement strand
CTCGCGGTCGCCGGGACGGCCGTGCAGGCCTCCGCCCGCAACCCGCTCGCGGACCCGACCATCATCGGCGTCTCGGGCGGCGCATCGGTGGGTGCGGTGCTGCTCGTGACCTTCGCGCCGCTCGCCGGGTTCTGGGCGCTCGCCGGGGCGGCGGGGGCGGGGGCGCTGGCGTCCTCGCTGCTGCTGTTCGGGCTGGTGGCACGGCGAGGCCTCGCCTCGGACACGTTCATCCTCGTGGGGCTGGGCATCTCGTACGTGACGAGCGCCCTGGTGACGATCCTCGTGGTGGCGACCGACCCCTTCAACGCCTCCAAGGCCCTGACCTGGCTCGCGGGGTCGACCTACGGGCGGACCTTCGAGCACCTCGTCCCGCTGGCCGTGGGCTGCCTCGTCCTGGTCCCGTTCCTGTGGTTCCAGCACCGGCGCATGGACCTGGTGTCGATCGACGAGGACGTGCCCCGCGTGCTGGGGCTGTCGCCCGGTCGTGCCCGGGGGGCACTGCTGGGCGGTGCCGTCCTGCTCACGGGTGTGGCGGTGGCGGGCATCGGGCTCGTGGGCTTCGTGGGTCTGGTCGCACCCCACGCGGCCCGGGCCCTGGTGGGGCGGCGGCACCGGCTCGTCGTCCCGCTCGCCGCGGTCCTCGGTGCCCTGCTCGTCCTGGTCGCCGACACCGTGGGCCGCACGGTCGCCGCACCCACGCAGCTGCCCGCCGGTCTGGTGACCGCCCTGGTCGGCACCCCGTACTTCCTCTGGCTGCTCGCGCGGACCCACCGCACCGCGTGAAGGGTGAAGCAGGTGCGCGGGGCGCTGTCACATCGGCTCCGGTGCCCACCCCGCGCGGGATGTACCGTCGCCCGGGTGAGAGTCCCCCACCGTGCCGTCACCGTCGCCGCCCTCCTGGTCCCGTTCGCGCTCGCCGGTTGCGGCCCGGACACCTCACCGGTGCCTGAGCAGGCCGCGGACCGGTATGTGTGTGCGGGCGTTCCCCACGAGGCCATGAGCCTGATCATCGGCGACGACGAGCTGCACGTGCGGTTCGACGAGGGGAGCTGGGACCTGGAGCGTTCCCTGTCCTGCGGTGTGGGGTCGGCGCGCGACGGTGAGGACGACGGGCGTCGTGACCCCGAGGTCGCCGTCTTCCGGTCCTACCTGCCTTGGTCCGGGTACCTGGCCGACGAGGACGCGTGGCGGGAGGACCGCGCCCGGCGAGCGGGATCGACCCCGGTCGACGCCGACGTCCCTGGTTGGGGCTACACGTACCCGGACGGCGACGCGCGGTGGATGTCGGGATGGATGTGCGAGAGCGGGTCGGAGCTCCAGGTGATGGTCCGGCGATCGCACGGTGCCCGCGACGGCGCCGAGGACGCCGAACGGCTCCTGCGGTCCATGTTGCCGTGGCACTGCGGCGACCAGGAGGCGCCCCGCCGCACGGAATGACGGACGGAGCGAGGGACGGAGTGGGGTCGAGGCCGCCGCAGGACAGGGCGGAGCCGTCGTGCTTGGGTGGGAGGACGTTCTGGAGCACGCGCCGACGCCCTGTCGTGGTCATCGGCATCCCATGACCGGCGGCCCGCGGCAACGCCGGGCAAGGCCCTCGGGGGGACCACATGAGCACTCCGCAGCACTCTGACGTACCCGGCCCTGAGCACGAGCCCACGGAAGGGCCCGAGGAGAGCGGTGCCGGCGCCCGGCGTGGTCCTCTCGCTGTGGTCGTGGCCGCGGTGGTGGTCGTGGCGGTGGCGGTGTGGGCCTTCGCGTTCGACGGTCTCGGCCTTCGGCAGGACGCCGAACCGACCTCGGCCCCGGACCCGACGGCCACAGAACCGGCGCAGACCCCTGAGCCTGTCGAGCCCGAGCAGGAGGACCCCGAACCGACCGAGGACGGGTCGGACGCCGACCAGGCGCCGCCGCTGGGGGACCTGCTCCTGCCCGCGGAGGAGGAACCCCGCGAGGTCGAGGACGGCCCCACCGCGTGGGTGCTGCCTGCCGACTGCGAGGCCGTCACACCGCAGGACCCCACCGCGATGGTCACCGCCCGGGACGGGACGGGGGAGTTCGAGGCCCAGATCGACGTGCAGCAGATCGCAGCCTTCGCCGACGGCGACGCCCTCGCCCAGGAGTGGGAGCGCGCGGTGCAGGCCCTCGAGGCGTGCAGCACCGACAGCGACCTGGTGTCCACCGAGGCTCTGGACATCCCCGACGAGACGATCGGCATCTCCGCCTACTTCGGTGACGGTGAGGGTGGGGCGACGCCCTTCGGGACGTACGCGACCCTCGGTCAGCGCGGCAACCTGATGATGCTGATCACGGTGGAGGGTGGCGAGGGCACACCGGAGACCGGCCGGGACCAGATCGTGGAGCGCACGCTCCAGGCCTGGGAGGTCCTGTGCAGCGACGAGAACGCAGGGTGCTGAGGTGAACCGGCTGCGTGTGGGCGCCGTGTCGACGGTCAGCCGACGGGCGCGACCGTCTCGCGGCTGACCTGGTCCAGCACCGCGGCGAGCGCCCCGGGCCGGCTCAGCATCGGCCAGTGCCATGTCGGCAGCTCCACGTATGTCCAGTCGCCGTCGACCATGTGCGCGAACGCCGGCGCGTGGGGTGCCATCTGCTGCAGCTGGTCGAGGCTGAAGCTGCACAGCACGCCCGTGCGTGGCAGACGCGTCCAGGCGTCCGTGAGTGCGACCGGCTGGGTGGCGCTGAGCCACGGTTGCGGCTGCGAGCCCTCGACCAGTGCGGCGACGGTCGCGTCGTCGACCTCGGGCACCTCGGCGGCGAGCGTGGCCCACGGGGGCGGCGGGAGCCTCCAGCCGTCACCGTGTGCCCTGACGAGGTCCTGGTTGGCCGCACGCGCGTCGGGTCCCTCGAAGTCGGCCTGCGCCATGCCGTTCGGCAGGGGCCCCGAGTCGACGTAGACCAGGCGGGCCACGGCATGGGCGAGCGCGCCCGTGCCGCATCGCCCGAGACCGACCTCACGACCCACATCGAGGACGTCGTGCACCTGCTCGAGCAGCACGACCTGCACGACGTCGTGCTCGTCGGCCACAGCTACGGCGCACTCGTGACCACCGGCGCGGCGGACCGCGTGCCTGGGAGGGCCGTGACCCGTCCGACTGCACGCGTGCTGGCGATGCTGGAGCTGCTCCAGGCTGGCGGCCAACGCACCGTCGGCGAGCTCGCGGCGCGTCTCGGGGTCGATGAGCGGACCGTCCGGCGCTACGCCGAGCACCTCGCCGACCTCGGGGTCCCCGTCCAGGCGCGGCGCGGCCGGTACGGCGGGTACCGCCTCCTGCCTGGTTACAAGCTGCCGCCGCTGATGCTCACCGACGACGAGGCGATCGCCGTTGTCCTGGGCCTGCGGGCTGCGGAACGCGCAGGGCTCGCCACCACGGACCCCGCGGCGACGGCGAGCGCGTCGGCGAAGGTGACGCGTGTGCTCCCGGGGGCCCTGGCCAGGCGCCTGGACAGCCTGGTGTCGACCGCGCAGTACACGAACCGGGTGCGCGCCGGCGCTCCTGCCGACGCCGACACGCTCCTCGACCTCGCCTGGGCGGCGCACGCACGGCGCACCGTCGTGATCGCGTACACCGCATGGGACGGGCGGGAGTCGCAGCGTGAGCTCGATGTCTACGGCCTGGTCTTCCACTCCGGCCGGTGGTACGCCACCGGACACGACCGCGGCCGTGAGGACGTGCGGACGTTCCGGCTGGACCGCATCGCCTCGGTGAGGCGAGGCGACACCTCGTACGTGGTGCCCGCCGATTTCGACGCGACGATGCGGGTCGTGTCCGGCATCGCGGCGGTCCCGTGGTCTCACGAGGTCGCCGTCGTGCTGAGGACCACCCTCGCGGAGGCGGGCGAGCGACTGCCCCCGAGCGCGGGACGGCTGACCGAGCACGTCGAGGGCGTCCTCCTCAGGACGCGCGCCGAGCACCTCGACGGTATGGCCCACATGCTGGCCGGGCTCGGTTGGGACTTCGAGGTGATCACCCCCAACGCCCTGCGCGAGGAGGTCCTCGCCCTGTCCGACCGCCTCCGGGCCAATGCGATGCGCAGCGCGGCCGCCGACCCAGACGTGTCCGACTGAACGATGCGTTCTTCCTGGGCGGGGTGGGAAGAGACCCGGGTGTAGGCCTCGCGGGTTCAGTCCGGCTCCGCCGGTGTGCTGGGGTCGAGCACCCAGGCGCGGAACATCTCCTCATCCCGGCGGGGCACCGGCAGCTGGGTACCACGCCGCCAGAGCACGCGACCGTGGCCGCAGACTCGCGGACCCTCGTACATCGGGAGCACGTCGCCCACGACGATTCGGGTCCACTCGCCGACCATCTGGGGGTACGGCGGCACGATCACCACGCGCACCTCGTCGCCCGGGTGGATGTTCTCCTTGGAGAAAGCCAGGACGCGCGCGCCCGTCTGATCTGGGGGCGTCATGTGTGGCAGTCCCCAGTTGGGGCAGTACTGGAACATCGCCTCCCGACCTGCGCCGCCGAGCAGTGGCGTCCGGCGACCATCCTGCGCTGTCGAGGTGAGCCGAAGCTGCACGCCGAAGGCATACGTCGACCCGCCGATCACGGCATCGAGCATACGGACGCCAGCGACTCCGGAGGGCACGATCAGGCGGCCTGAGCCTATGGCTGTCCGAAAGTCCGCGGCGCGCGACGCCTACTTCGTGAGGACGCGGAGCCGCTCCGCGCCGGTCATGCAGTCGATGTGGACACGTCGACGTCTGCTGCCGCTGTCGCGAGGTGGCGTCGCGCCTGGTCGATCAGCGCGTCAGCGAGTTCGCGACTCGGCGCCACGCGTTCGAGTCGTCGATCGGCCACCAGGTTGTCGATCGTCGCCCAGTCCTGGTCCCCTCGTGCGATCACGCGCCTACTCCGTGCCTATGTCCAGTCCGACCAGGGGCCGGGAGCGGACCGGGAGCGCAGGAACGGCGCCAGGACCGGAGCCGATGTTCGCATAACGCGACAATGTCATCGCGTTATGCGAATGAACAAATGGGGTCACCGTAGCGCCACCGGGGGGCCACCAATCCCGGGCGCGCAGACGGGCCGGACCTCAGGGTCCGGCCCTTCGTTGATGTCCTGCGACA
>NZ_AXCZ01000196.1 GCF_000767165.1 Cellulomonas bogoriensis 69B4 = DSM 16987 | reverse complement strand
GGTGGAGGTGGCGGGAATCGAACCTGTCTGGAGGTGTTGGGACCTTGCGGCGCAAGGCGCTGAACTGGGAGAACGCGCCGCACCGTCACGCTCTCGGAGGTCCTGATGTGGCGGTTGTGTTGACGGCGTCAACGGACGCCGGCGATCGTGAAGTAGAGATCCGCTCCCGCCTCCGGTCGTCCAGCCGGACCCTACGGACCCTGGAGCACCAGGGAGTCGGCGCCAGATCGAGTTCTCGGTCGTCGTGGCCTCATGAACCCTCGTGGGATCGCTGTGACCCTAGGGCAGCAGGTCGAGGTACTTCCGACGAGCCGGCATGGCGTGGATGATCAGCTGGTCGCCGGCCTCGAGGATCAAAACCACGATCTCGAGCAGTCGTGCTCGGGTATCGAAGCCCAGGCGCAGCTCTCGGAGGGGCGGGCCGTCGTCGTCGAGAGGCTCGATCCACAGCGCCCACTCGGCGGCTTGGATGGCGTCCTCAGGGGAGATGCCGTGCTTGAGCGCGCTGCGGTGGACCTTCACGCAGCGAAGTTGGCCAGAGCGGCCCGGATGATCTCGGACCGGCTCATGTGGTTCTTGGCTGCGGCCGCGTCGAGAGCGTCGAGCTCCTCAGCGGTCAGCCGGACCGCGACGACCTGCGCTGGTTCGGCCCCTCGACCGGGACGGCCGCGGCCCCGACGCTTGAGCGCGTCGACGTCGTAGCCCGCTTCGGCCTCGTCGGCCCACTTCTGGATCTGGTCATCGCTCACCATGCGGATATCGTATGACGAAAATGCGGCGCGATCCAGATGTGGACCGCCACGCCGAACGTCCGTCCAAGGGCGTGGCGGACCGGCGGGCGCGCGGACGGCGGCAGATCCGAGCGTTGTCTCAGTTGTCGAGTTGCTGCTCCCGGAGCCGACCAGTCGGGTACTCAACCCACGAGCCCGTGCCGAGCTCCGGGCATGCCGCATCGGAGGCATGTCGCGCCGTCCAGGCGTCTGCCGGCAGGCGCCGTCCTTCGAGGACCTCGTCGACGTGGACGTCGTGTTCGATACGTCCATCGGCGTACCGGGCGTCGTAGCGCACTACCCGCTTGCGCCGACCGAAGAGCGTCGTCTCGATCCGAGCCGTCGCTCGGAGGGCGGTGGGACGCTCGGCGGCGGTCATGCTTCGCAGCCTGTCATGATTCCCGCTCCTGACGGCGGACCGCGCGCACGGCGGCATGAGCGTGTGTCGGAGCCTCCGCCGCATCGATCCGGGCCCTGGCTCAGTCGAGTCGCGCTCGTATGGCGCGTAGTTCTGCCAAGACCGCCCGCGCCTCGCCGCGGGCGGCCTCATCCGTGGTCTCGATCGACGCTTTCAGTTCGTCGATCACGGTACCGAGGCGGTCCTCGAACCATGCGCCCTCGTTGTGGTCGCGCTCGACCGTCTCGATCACCTCGCGCGTCCGGGCGAACCACACCGAGAGCGCGAGCACGGCGGAGCCTACGAGAAGCCACAGAACGCTGCCCTCGCCGTGTCTCTGCGTCAGGCGGTCGATCTGCACTGCCACGATCGGGCCGGCGACGAGTTGCATGACGAACGTGAACGACGGGTCGGTCACGACGCCGAGCACGGCCTTGCGCCGGGCATAGCGGCGCGTGATCCTGCGACCGATCGTCGGGCCAGTAGGGGCTCGCCCCGCTTCAACATTCGGACCTCTCGGCGGATCCCCCGCCGCATGACGCGGTGAACCACCCACCGCCGCAGCCACGCGGGCCGGTCGGGGACACCGTCGTACAGGTAGGGCACATCGACCTCGCTCTTGGACAGGCGCTCGCGGCTGCGGGAGCGTACCGGCGCGCGCTGCATGAGGTCAGGCGCCATGCCGCAGCGTGTCGGCCAGGTGTCGGAGGCTGCTCGTAGGGCGTGTCAGCCTGGGCGCTGGCGCCCCCGGCCTCGCTGCCCCTGGTGCGAGACTCGGGCAATGAGCCCGAAGAAGGCTGCACCCGACGAGGACGTGTGGTGGACCGGCCTGAAGTGGGTCGAGGCCGCGCGCATGCAGCTCCTGCGCTTCGAGGACGCGACTCGTGAGTGGAGCGCCGCTCTGGTCGACGCACAGCAGCGCGGGGTGCTCAACGACGACTCGGACCAGAGCAGGCAATGGCGCGCCTCCTACGACACGGATTACGGGTCCTACGACCCGCGCCGGCCGCTGCGGGTCCCCACACACGCCCTGCACATCCAGCTCACCGTCGAGGCGGACCTCCTGGTGGTCGCCGTCCGCAACGTCATCCGGGCCCAGGCCCGACTCCCGGAGGACGCCCGGACGAAGATCGGCGGGCAGGACTTCCTGAAGGACCTACGCGACCTCGCCGAGCACTTCGACGAGCAGGAGGGCAGGGCAGCGACCTCGCTCGCGACGAACCACGCCGAAGTGTTGCCTGGCACGTTCGCCGTTAGCAGCAAGGAGACCTGGCTCGGTGGCATCCACGGCGTCCCGGTGTCGCGGCTGCGGGCCTGGCTGGAGCGCGTCTGGAGCGCGCTCACCGAGCATCTGGAGGCCGCTGGCCGCCAGGTCCCCCGAGACCTGATGGCCTCGCACGTGCTCGGGGACGACGACCTCGCCTGGCCCCCGGAGCGCCTGCGCTATCACTGGTCAATCCCTCAGGTCGAGGAGCAGGAGTGGCCCCGCCAGGAACTGCCTGAGGAGAACGCCGCCCTGTTGGATGAGCGCTTCCTGAACCTACGCTCGCGAGACTGGATGGACTAGGCCGGTTGCTGCCGCTTCACGCGGACGGCGGCACGTGTGCTCACTGCGTCGATCGCGTCGAGTCACTTGTGCGGCTTGGGAAGTTCTCCCAGGACCACCGCCCGCCTCGCCAGCCCAGAAAGCGGTGCCAGTAGTTGGACCAGACCCAGAGGCCGTCGATGCCCTCGTAGCCGCGAGGAAAGCGACTCGGTGCTCGGAAGTCGTCGGTGTAGAACCGGACCGGCAGCACGTCGTCCAGCGGGACGAGGAAGAGGTGCCGCTCTCGGGAGGTCGCGCTGGATGTCTTGGCAACGTGCGCGGCGACGTGCTGAAGCGAGACCCACCGCTCGAGAAGACTCGCGAAGTCCTCGTCCGTTGCTTCCACGAACTCGGCACGTACTGGCACGAAGACACTGATGCCCTCGCGACCGACCTTGACGCGCCTCAGTTCCCCGATGGACTCAATCCGCGCTACGGCGTCCTCCTCCGCCCGGACTTCGGGTGGCAACGCCGGTGTGCTCGTTGTGCCGTGGAAACGGCACAGGTCCACCACGCGCCTGGCCGCCGCCTCGGTCGGCCGATACTGCATCGCTAGGGTTCGGAGCCGGAGCTCCCACTTGCCGGTTGTCTGCCACGCTCCGCCGGCCTGGGCCAGCTGGTTCTGCCACTTGATCGCTTCCGGATCGGCCACCAGGGTCACTTCCAGCACGCCCTCCCGCCCGTTCGGCCAGACGAGGACGTAGTCCATCGGGGCGCCAACTGCTTGCGCGACCGCTTCGGCACCTAGAAGCGGTGGCACGAGCGCTGCTGCGATCTGTTCCGCGCGCCTGTCGATGGGGACCACTTCTACATGCTGCCCGAGGGCAACCCCCTCACGACGCCTGGCATCTCCCACCGAGCCGACAGCGGCAGATCCGGGCGAGCGTAGCCGCCCTCAGTGCGGCAGATCCGGGCGTCCGCTCCAGCCGCGGTGCACTGCCAATGACGAGCTTGCAATACCGCTCTTCGGCACCTGCCTGCTCTGGCCTTGCCAATGTGGCCCTCGTCGCCCGCGGTCGGCGCTCTACGCGCTGAGGTCGCCGAGGAAGGCTTCCTTGTCGTAGGGCGCCTTGGGCAGCCGAAGCAGTTGCTTCACCGCGGCGTTCTTCCGGTCGCTGCCCAGGCCTACCGACGCCCGCTTGCGGTTCGGGTGCGTCGCGAGCACCGCCAGGTCCTGCGGCGCCAAGTGCCCCATGTCGATGAGGAGGACCTCCTCTAGCGCCGGCGCTGTCAGCAAGGGCGAGAAGTCCCGCAGACCCTTCATCGTCTCCAGATGCACCCGCATCAGCCGCGGCAGCGACGACAGGTCCGGCAGCGCGGTGACGTTCTTCAGTGCTTGTAGGAACAGCATCTCGAGCGAGCGGCATGCGGTGATGGGCTCGAGGTCGGCGAAGCCCCGGATCATCCACAGCTCCAGGTAGCGCAGCCGCTGAAAAGCCTCGATGCCAGCGAGGTTGCTCGTCCCGCCGAGCTTCAAGTCGAGGGCCTCGAGCTTGTCCAGCGGCGCGAACAGGGTCAGGTCCGGCAGCGTGATGCTGCGAAACGTCAGGCGGCGCATCTCGGTGAGGCCGGCGACGACGGCGATATCCTTGGTGTGCCCCTCCAGGTACAGCTCCCGAAGCTGGCTGAAGCGCGCCAACGGCCGCAGCGACAGCTTCCGCTTCGTTTGTCCCAGGGTCAGTGAGCGCAGGTCTTGTGACAGGTGCCGCAGCCCGTCGATGTCGGCCAGATTGCTGTACATGGCGTCGGCCGAGAACCGCCTGAGCTCAGGGAAGAACCGCAGGAACTCGAGGTCGGTGATGCTGCCGTCATAGGGGCTCTTCACTATGGATGTGTG
>NZ_AXCZ01000018.1 GCF_000767165.1 Cellulomonas bogoriensis 69B4 = DSM 16987 | reverse complement strand
CCGACGACCCGCGAGGCTCCTGCGTCCGCACCGGTCGACCTCGTGTCGATGCTCGAGGACGACCCGACGCCTCGTCCGGTGCCGGGTGCCGAGGACGGTGTGGGCGCGGCCGTCGTGACGGCGGACCCGGTGGACGCGGCCCCGTGGGTGCCCGTGCCGGTGCCCCGGCCGGCGTACACCCTGAAGCCGGCCGCTCCGCGCCGCGAGCCGGCCCCCCTGGTCGTCGAGGAGCGCGGCGTGGCAGAGGCCACCGAGGCCGGTGCGGTGCCGACGGTGGAGCGGGCTGCCCCGCCGGAGACCGGCGGTTACGACCTGGATGCCATCCTGGCCCGTCGGCGTGTGGTGGGTGAGTGACGCGGTGCCTCGTGGTCACGGGCGCCGGTGGTGCGTCGAGGCCCCCCCGGGGTGCTAACCTGTATCCCGCTCGAGGGGCTGTGGCGCAGTTGGTAGCGCGTCTCGTTCGCAATGAGAAGGTCAGGGGTTCGAATCCCCTCAGCTCCACCCGTGTGATGAAGCGGGGCACCGTGTGACGGTGCCCCGCTTCGTCGTCTCCAGTGCCGTAGGTGCCGGGGGTGGCGTGGCTGTCGCGGCATCGTGGCGCTCGTGGATACGCTTCCTGGAGGACGGCTGCCGGTGCTCCGTCCGGGAGGGGGTTCGGTGCCGACGGGACGGTCGTCCATGGCGGGTTCGGTTCCGGTCGTGCCCGCTCCTGTGCACGTCTCGCGCAGCCCTGGCAAGGCCACGTTCCTGCTGTCGGGCATGAGGGTCGTCAGCGACCCGGACCCGGTCGCTGTCGGGGTGGCCGTCCTGGTGGCCACCCGTGTCGGTGACCTGGGGGGCTTCCCCGTCGCTGTCGTGCAGGAGGACGACGGTGAGCCGGGTGCGGTGGTCCTCCAGCTGGTGTCGGACCCGTTGGACGCGGGGCTGCCTGTCGCGCTGGACGCCGAGCGCAGCGCCGAGGCGTACTCGCTGGAGGTCACTGGTGGGCGGGCCGTGGTGACCGCGGTGCGCGGTTGTGGCCTGCTCCGTGGGGTGGCGACCTTGAACCAGTTGGCACGCCCGGTGCGGGTCCCGACGCCCCGCACGCGGGTGCCGGGTGGTGCCGACGACGGACCGGATCCGGTCGTGCCGGACGGCGCCCCGCCCTGTGAGACGCACGTCCTGGTCCCGGCGGTGCGTGTGACGGACCATCCCCGGTACCTGTGGCGGGGTGTGGCGTTGGACCCGAGGGGTCACGAGCTCACCGTGGACGGGGTCGCGGGCGTCCTGGCGGTGATGTCGTCGCTGAAGCTGAACGTGCTGCGCCTTCCGGTCGACCGCGGGTGGGACGAGGAGGGGGGCCGCGCCGGCGCCGCGACCATCGGTGCGGTCCTCACCCATGCCGCCGCCCGGGGCGTGACGGTGGTGCCCGGGTTGAACCTGGCCCTGTGCGGCCCGGACCAGGTGGATCAGGTCACGAGCGTCTCGCCCGGCCCCTGGGTGGACCTGTCGGCCGGGTGGTCCGCGGCGTCGGCGGCGGTCCGTCGGGACGCCCTGGGAGTGCTGGGTGCGGCCGGCAGACGGGTCGTGTGCCGGGCGTGCCCACCCGGGGAACGTCTGCCGGCGGGGTCGGTGGTCCTGCTCGACGGCACCACGTCCGCGCCGTTGACCGAGGGCGTGCTCGGCCTGTCCTCGTGGTCGGACCAGGAGCCGGACCTGCGGGCGACCTACCTGCGAGAGCCGTCCACCGAGCTGCCCGAGCTGACGGTGCACACCACCGCGGGTGCCGAGCTGGTCCTCACGGGCCTGGGCCGCGGTGGGGTGCGGGATCACCTCGAGGCGTTGACCGTGGTCGCCGAGGTCGGGTGGGCGGCCCCGGCACGCCGCTCCTGGGACGCGTTCTGCAGCCGGCTCACCGCGCAGGGCCTCACACCCAGCCAGGCAACCACTGGTGCAGGCGCCACCACCGGTACGAGGTGACCGCCCCGGTCCAGGACGTCCAGAAGAACGCGGAGACCAGCAGCACGAGCACCACACCGGTGACCACGACCCGCCGGACGAGGGCCGCGCGACCGGGCTCACGCGCCCCCCATGCGAGAAGTCGTCCCACCCCCCACGCCAGGCACATGACCAGCCACGGGGTGATCACCACGACGTAGAACGCGAAGATCGTGCGGTGGGCGTACAGGAACCACGGCAACCATCCGGCGGCGATCCCGCTGAGCGCGGCGAGGGCGACACCGTCCCGGTGACGGACCACCCACCACACGCACGCGAGCACCGCGACGGAGCCGAGCCACCACAGCAGGGGGTTGCCCAGGGAGGTGATCGCCCGCGCGCACGCGTCGGCCCCGCACATGGCCTGGGCGGGTTCGGGCTGCTCGAAGAAGAACGCGGTCGGGCGCAGCTGGAGCAACCACCCGGCGGGGTGCGCGGCGTAGGGGTGCTCGGTGGTCAGGCCGGTGTGGAAGCCCCACATGTCCTGGTGGTACTTCCACAGCGACCGCAGGCCCTCGGGCAACCAGGTGAGCCCCTCCCCGGGGTTGAGCTCGGCCCACCTACGCCCGAAGCCGCCCTCGGTGCGCAGCCACCCGGTCCACGAGGCGAGGTAACCGATCAGCGCGGCGCCCACGACGGTGACGAACGCGAGCGGGCCGTCGCGCAGGAGCGCGGCCTGCCACCACCGTCTGATCCCCGCCCGGTACCGGGTGGAGGCGTCCCAGCCGACGGTCAGGAGGCCGAAGACCGCCAGGAACCACAGGCCCGACCACTTGGTGCCCACTGCCAGTCCGAGCAGGAGCCCGCCCGCCAGACGCCAGGGTCGCCACCACGACCACGGCCCCCACAGGGCGGGGGCGCGCGGGGGCGCGGTGCCGGGGGCGAGCCGGCGGCGGGCGTGGTCCCGGTCCAGGAGCAGGGCGCCGAACCCGGCGAGGACGAACAGGGTGAGGACCCCGTCGAGGATCGCGACGCGGGAGTGGACGAGTGCGGCACCGTCCACCGCGATCAGGAGCGCCGCGAGCCCTCCCAGCAGGGTGGAGGACATGAGCCGCCGCCCGATCCGTGCGACCAGCAGCACCGTGACGATGCCTGCGAGCGCGGTGCCCAGGCGCCACCCGGCGGGCTCGTCGGCGCCGGCGAGTCGCAGCCCGAGCGCGATGACCCACTTGCCGGCCGGCGGGTGGACGACGTAGGCGGGGTCGTCCAGGTAGGTGTCCACCTGACCGGCGTGGAACGCCGGGTCCGGGTCCTCGGGCCACTGGGCCTCGTACCCGAGGTTCAGCAGGGTCCAGGCGTCCTTGACGTAGTAGGTCTCGTCGAACACGAGGGTCTGGGGCCGTCCCAGGTGCACCAGGCGCAGGACGGCGGCCAGCGTGGTGACCGCCAGGGCGAGCAGCCACCCGTCGGCGCGTTCGGCCAGGTCCCGGACCTGGGCCCACCGTGAGGGCCCGGGTGGTCCCGGCGCTGCCTCGGGTGGGTCGGTCGTGGTCGTCGTGCCTGTGCCCCCGGTGGCTGTCACGCGGTCATCGTAGGGGAGGGGCGTGGCCGGGGTGGGTGCCGCGTAGCCTGCAGCGCATGAGCACCGGTCGGATCGTCCTGGCAGCCACCCCGATCGGTGACGTGGAGGACGCCTCGCCACGGTTGCGCCGCCTCCTGCAGGACGCGGACGTGGTCGCCGCCGAGGACACCCGCAGGTTGCGGGGTCTGCTGACCCGGTTGGGGGTGCAGCCCTCGGGACGGGTCGTGAGCCACCACGAGCACAACGAGCAGGACCGCGTGGGTGACCTGCTGGAGGTGGCCCGCGGGGGTGGGACGGTGCTGGTGGTCAGCGATGCGGGTATGCCGACGGTCTCGGACCCGGGCTTCGCCCTGGTGCGTGCGGCGGTGGACGCGGGGGTGCCGGTGACCACGGCGCCGGGCCCGAGCGCGGTGCTGGCGGCGCTGGCGGTCTCGGGCCTGGCGACCGACCGCTTCTGCTTCGAGGGGTTCCTTCCCCGGCGTGAGGGTGAGCGGGAGGCTGCGTTGGGCGGGCTGGTGGGGGAGGCCCGCACGATGGTGTTCTTCGAGGCGCCGCACCGCGTGGCCCGCACGCTGGCGACGATGGCGCGGGTCCTGGGTCCCGACCGGCCCGCAGCGGTGTGCCGTGAGCTGACCAAGACCTACGAGGAGGTCGTCCGGGGTCCGTTGCAGGACCTGGTCCGGTGGGCGGGGGACGGTGAGCCCCGCGGTGAGATCTGCGTGGTGGTCGCCGGGCGCCCCGGTCCGGCGCAGGTGCAGGTGCAGGACGTGGTGGGTGAGGTGCTGGCGCGGGTGGACGTCGGGGAACGCCTCAAGGACGTCGTCGCCGAGGTCGCCGGGGCGACCGGGGTGGGCAAGCGTGACCTGTACGCCGCTGCCCTGGCGGCGCGCGGCCGCTGAACCGAGACTGGGTCGGGAACGCCGTCGAAGGAGTTTCCGTGCCCCCACACCTGCCCCCGCACCTGCCCGCCCACCCGTCCGCAGGCCGGCTCGCACGGCTGGCGACGATCAGCACCGTGGCTCTGCTGGCCCCGGTGCTGGTGGTCGCCTGCGGGCCGGAGCCCGAGGCCACCCCGACGGTCGTGGAGCCCACGGACGAGGTGCAGCCGACCGACCGGCCGGCGGACCCCGACCCGGCCGGGGAGGACTTCCCGTCGGGCCCGCGTCTGGCTCCGGCCGGGTCCGACCCCGAGGACGTGGTGACGGGACTGTCCGTCCCGTGGGGGATGGCGTTCCTGCCGGGCGGTGCGGTGCTCCTCACCCAGCGTGACACCGCCGAGGTCCTGCTGCTGACGGCCGAGGGGCTGCAGGTCCTCCAGGGCCCGGGCGCCGACGAGCTGCGTGAGGGGACCGACCCCACGGGTGAGGGTGGTCTGCTGGGGGTGACGGTGTCGCCCGACGTGGCCGACGACCGGTGGGTGTACCTGTACCGGACCACTCCCGCGGGCAACGAGGTCGTCCGTACCCGTCTGGGCGCCGACCTGACGCTCGGTGGGCTGGAGGTCGTCGTGGACGGCATCGCCGCGGCCGCCACCCACAACGGGGGCCGGATCGCGTTCGGCCCCGACGGCCACCTGTACGTCGGCACCGGTGACGCCGCGCAGCCCGGCCTGGCGCAGCAGGAGGAGCCCGCCGGTGCGATCCTGCGCGTGACCGCCGACGGCGAGCCGGCGCCCGGCAACCCCGAGGACGGCAGCCCGGTGTGGAGCACCGGGCACCGCAACGTCCAGGGCCTGGCGTGGTTGCCGGACGGGCGCATGGTGGCCTCGGAGTTCGGGCAGGCCGCCTACGACGAGCTGAACGTCATCGAGCCCGGCGGCAACTACGGGTGGCCGGACGTGGAGGGCATGGGCGGCGAGGACGCGGGCTTCGTCGACCCGGTCCTGGTGTGGGCGCCGGCGGACGCCTCACCGAGCGGCATCGCGGTCCTGGACGGGGTGGTCCACGTCGCCTCGCTGCGTGGGCAGCGCCTGTGGGCGGTCCGGGTGGAGCAGGACGGCACGGCCACCGACCAGGACCACCTGGTGGGTGAGCTGGGGCGGCTGCGGGACGTGGTCGCCGGGCCCGACGGGGCGCTGTGGGTGCTCACCGGCAACACCGACGGGCGTGGCAGCCCTGCTGAGGGTGACGACCGGCTGGTGCGGCTGCAGCCCCCACCACCGCCGCAGGACTGACGCCGCCCGTTCCGGTCGGGTCGGGGTCAGGCCTGGTCCGAGGTCACCAGCTCGACGCCGGCGCTGCGCATCTCCGCCCGGGCGGCCTGCCCCAGCTCCGGCGAGACCGGCACGGTCAGGTCGGTCAGGACCCGCACCTGCCACCCGTGCTCGAGCGCGTCCAGGGCGGTGGCCCGCACGCAGTGGGACTCGGCGATCCCCACCACGTCCACGTGGGTGACCTGCGCGTCCCGCAACGCGGCCGCCAGGTCCCGGCCGTCCTCGTCCGTGCCACCGAACCCCGAGTACCCGGCGTCGTACCGGCCCTTCTTGATGGTGACGTCGGCCTGCACCTCCCCGAGCGCGGGGTGCAGCTCGGCCTCGGCGGTGCCGGCCACCCCGTGCGGGGGCCAGCTGTCCACGTAGTCCGGCTCGTCGCTGAAGTGCGACCCGGGGTCCACGTGCCAGTCCTGGGTCGTGGCGACCAGGACGTACCGGTCACGGTGGGTGCGCACGTGATCGGCGACCCTCGTGGCGACCGCGTCGCCGCCGGTCACGCCCAGGGCGCCGCCCTCGCAGAACGTGGGCTGCACGTCGACCACGAGCAGTGCTCGTCGCTGTGAGGTGTCCATGCCCTCCACACTAGGTGCCCGTCCCGCGCCCGCCAGTGGGTGACCGGTGCCCGCCCGGGGTGGTCGAGGTCACTAGGATCGCCCGCATGTCCCGCATCCTCTCGGCGGTCGCGTGGCCCTACGCCAACGGACCCCGCCACATCGGTCATGTCGCCGGCTTCGGCGTTCCCTCCGACGTGTTCAGCCGGTACATGCGCATGGCGGGCCACGACGTCCTCATGGTCTCGGGCACCGACGAGCACGGCACCCCGATCCTGGTGCAGGCCGACAAGGAGGGCGTCACCGCCCAGGAGCTCGCCGACCGGTACAACCGCGTCATCGTCGAGGACCTGGTGCGCCTGGGCCTGTCGTACGACCTGTTCACCCGCACCACCACGGCCAACCACCACGCCGTGGTCCAGGAGATGTTCCGTACCGTCCACGCCAACGGGTACATGGTCGAGCAGACCACCAAGGGCGCGATCTCCCCCTCGACCGGCCGCACCCTGCCCGACCGGTACATCGAGGGCACCTGCCCCCTGTGCGGGTTCACCGAGGCGCGCGGGGACCAGTGCGACAGCTGCGGCAACCAGCTGGACCCGACCGAGCTGAAGGACCCGCGCTCGCGGATCAACGGCGAGACCCCGCGGTTCGTGGAGACCCAGCACTTCTTCCTGGACCTGCCCGCGCTGGCCGGTGAGCTGTCGCGGTGGCTGGACGGCCGTGAGGGGTCGGGCACGTGGCGCCCGAACGTGATCAGGTTCTCCCGCAACATCCTGTCCGACATCCGTCCGCGCGCGATGACCCGGGACATCGACTGGGGCATCCCGGTGCCGCTGCCGGGGTGGGTGGAGAACCCGACCAAGCGGATGTACGTGTGGTTCGACGCGGTGATCGGCTACCTGTCGGCGTCGATCGAGTGGGCGCGGCGCATCGGTGACCCGGACCGTTGGCGTGACTGGTGGAACGACCCCGAGGCGTTGTCCTACTACTTCATGGGCAAGGACAACATCACCTTCCACTCCCAGATCTGGCCCGCGGAGCTCCTCGCTGCCGGTGGCCGGGGGGACCACGGGGGCGAGCCGGGCACGTACGGCACGCTGAACCTGCCGACGGAGGTCGTGTCCAGCGAGTTCCTCACGATGGAGGGCAAGCAGTTCTCGTCCTCGCGGGGCGTGGTCATCTACCTGCGTGACGTCCTGGCCCGGTACCAGGTGGACGCGCTGCGGTACTTCATCTGCGCCGCAGGGCCGGAGAACTCCGACTCGGACTTCACCTGGCGGGAGTTCGTCACCCGCACCAACTCCGAGCTGGTCGCCGGGTGGGGCAACCTGGTGAACCGCACCGCGTCCATGATCGCGAAGAGCTTCGGCCAGATCCCCGCGGCGGGGCCGTTGACCCCGGCGGACGAGCACCTGCTCGGGACCGTCCGGGCCGGTTTCGACTCCGTCGGCACCGCGATCGGTCGCCACCGGCAGCGCCAGGCGATCGGTGAGGCGATGCGCATCGTGGGGGAGGTCAACAAGTACGTGACCGACCAGGCGCCGTTCAAGCTGAAGGCGGACCACGAGCGTGAGCGTCTGGCCACCATCCTGCACGTGACCGCGCAGGCGGTGTGGGACTGCAACACGTTGCTGGCCCCGTTCCTGCCGCACTCGTCCACCCAGGTGCACCGGGCGCTGGGTGGGACCGAGGAGTTCATGCCGATGCCGCAGATCGTGGAGGTCACCGACCTCGACGACGGCCGCCCCTACCCGATCATCACCGGTGAGTACACCCACACCCCGCCGTGGGTGAGCACGCGGGTGCCGGTGGGTGCCCCGGTGGCGAAGCCGACGCCCATCTTCACCAAGCTGGACGACACCGTCGTGGAGGAGGAGCTGGCGCGGCTGCGGGGCGAGCCGGCCGGGGTCGGCGAGGACTGAGGTGGCGCGCTCCAAGGACCGGTCCTGGCCCGAGGACCCGCAGGCGCTGCCGGCCCCGGTGGTCGACGACCACACCCACCTGGACACCGTGGCCCCTGGCGCGACCGGGTTCGACGGGGGCTCCGGGGCGCCGGGCGTCGCCGAGCAGATCGCGCGCGCTGCACGTGTCGGCGTGACGCGGATGGTGCAGATCGGGTGCGAGCTGCCGTCGGCCCGCTGGACGGCGCAGGTGGTGGGGGAGCGCCCCGAGCTGGTGGGTGGCGTGGCGCTGCACCCGAACGAGGCGCCCCGGCACGCGGGGGTCGTGGAGGTGGGGCCGGACGGGTTGGAGCCGGCCCGGGCGGGTCACCACGAGGTCCCGCTGGCCGAGGCGCTGACGCAGGTCGCCGACCTCGCCCGTGACCACGCCCGCATCCGTGTGATCGGCGAGACCGGGCTGGACCACTTCCGCGCCGGTGAGCGGGGGCGGGAGGTGCAGCGGGAGTCGTTCCGGGCGCACATCGCGATCGCCAAGGAGCTCGACCTGGTCCTGCAGATCCACGACCGGGACGCCCATGAGGAGGTCGTGGAGGTCCTGCTGGCCGACGGTGCACCGGCGCGCACGGTGTTCCACTGCTTCTCCGGTGACGCCGCGATGGCTCGCGTGTGCGCCGAGCAGGGGTGGTACATGTCGTTCGCGGGGCCGGTGACGTTCGGCAACGCACAGGCGCTGCGGGCGGCGCTGCGCGAGGTCCCGACGGCGTTGCTGCAGGTCGAGACCGACGCGCCGTACCTGACGCCCCACCCCGTGCGGGGCCGGCCCAACGCCCCGTACCTGCTGCCGCACACGGTCCGGGCGGTGGCGGCCGAGCGCGGCACCGACCTGGCCGAGCTGTGCCGGGCGTTGTCGTCCACAGCCGAGGACCTCTACGGGCCGTGGTGACCGCCGGGCCGTGGTCGGCCGTGGTCGGCCGTGGTCGGCCGGTGACGGGTGAACCCTCGGGTGGACGGGACGTGCGGGCCTACCCGTCTTCGTGTCCTGTCCGTTACATTGCCGGGGTGGGTGTGCCCTGTGCCACGGGACCGGGGCGGGCGCCCACCTGGTCCCCCCACCAGTACCTGTGACCCCGACGGACGGATCGCTCGTGACCCAGCACCCGCGACGGACCCGGCACCGCTGGTCACGTGCGCGGGTCCGCCTGGTGGGCCAGGCGCTGGTCCTGGCCGTCGTGGTGGGTGGCACCACCGCGTTCGCCGGCCTGCACAAGACCGTGGTGCTGGACGTGGACGGCGAGCGCCGCACCGTGACCGCGTTCGGGCGCACGGTCGGTGACGTGCTGGGGGCCCACGGGGTGGTCGTCGGTACCCATGACGTGGTGGCCCCGGGCCCGGGTGAGACCCTCGCACGGTCTGCCGAGGTCGTGGTGCGGCACGGTCGCCAGGTGGTGGTCGAGGTCGACGGCGAGGAGCGGTCGTTGTGGACCACGGCGCTGACCGTCGGCGAGGTCCTTGCCGACCTCGGCCTCAGGGACGAGCAGGTCCGCACCTCGGTGTCCCGGTCGGCGCGCGTGGACGCGGCGGGGATGATGCGGTTCTCGACGCCCAAGACGGTGCACGTCGTGGTGGACGGCCGACCGGCGGCCCTGACGACCAACGCGATGACCGTCCGTGAGGTGCTCCGGGAGGCCGGGACGGTCCTGGGGCCGGACGACACGGTCTCGGTCCCGCTGGATGCGGCGGCGGTCGACGGGTTGCTCGTGATGGTCACCCGGGTCGATGCGGTGACCCGCTCCGAGACGACGACCCAGCCGTTCGAGACGGTCGAGCAGGAGGACCCGCGGCTGCTCGAGGGGCGTGAGGTGGTGGTGACCGAGGGCCGCGAGGGTCTGCGGGTGCTGACCTACGTCGCCAAGGAGGCCGGTGGGGTCGAGGTCGGGCGGACCGTCCTGGCCGAGGTCACGGTACGGGAGCCGGTGGACCGTGTGGTGCGCGTCGGCACCATGGAGGAGCCCGACCCGGTGGTCGTGGACGTCGCACCGGGTACGTCGCGGGCGATCGCCCTGGAGATGGTCCTCGCGCGGGGATGGGACGAGGCCCAGTTCGCGTGCCTGGACAGCCTGTGGACCAAGGAGAGCAACTGGCGGGTCACGGCCGAGAACCCCTCGAGCGGCGCGTACGGGATCCCCCAGTCGCTGCCGGGCTCGAAGATGGCCTCGGCGGGGTCGGACTGGCGGACGAACCCCCGCACCCAGATCACGTGGGGCCTGGGCTACATCGCCAACCGCTACGGGAACCCGTGCGGGGCGTGGGCGCACTCCCAGGCCCGCAACTGGTACTGATCGGGACATCCCCGCCCGCCGGTGTCCCGGTGTGGTGGTCGCCACAGCACATCACGCCCCTTGCGGGGTTCCTATCCACATCACGAATGGGTTACGGTCGCGTGTCGCTCGTTGCGGCCGGGGCACGACCTGTCCCGGACCGCTCAGGTCCCGCCGACCGGGACCCGCCGGACCAGCCGGTGCTGAGCGGCGGGTCGGGCCCGCCGGACGGGTCCGGTCCCGATGGCCGGATCAGGGAGGCGGGACGACCGGACGTTCTCACGTCCCACGCAGACGGACGTCCGCGTGGCCAGGTCGAGACCACCCGCTCCCTGTGCCCGGGAAGCCCGACGTCTGGAACCCTGTGAACTCGAACGCTGCTGCACGCCCCCGCACCACCCGTCGACTCACACCGCTGCGCATCGCGGCGATGTCCACGGCCCTGGTCGTGGTGGCCGGCGGCTCGGCCGTCGCCGTCGCCCACAAGACCGTCACCCTGGACGTCGACGGCGAGGTCGTGCAGGTCTCGACCTTCGCCGGCAGCGTCGAGGGCGTCCTGGCCGACAACGACGTCACCGTGGGTGAGCGTG
The DNA here is from genome assembly GCF_000767165.1 of Cellulomonas bogoriensis 69B4 = DSM 16987. Taxonomy (GTDB): domain Bacteria; phylum Actinomycetota; class Actinomycetes; order Actinomycetales; family Cellulomonadaceae; genus Actinotalea; species Actinotalea bogoriensis. The sequence goes on along the minus strand of NZ_AXCZ01000018.1, from coordinate 17,747 downwards.
ACGAGGTCGTCCCGTCCCTGGAGGAGTCGCTGCGCAGCGGGGACGAGGTCGTGGTCCGCACGGCGCGTCAGGTGACGGTCGACGCCGACGGTGACGAGGCCCGCGTCTGGACGACGGCCCTCACGGCGGACGAGGTCCTCGCGACCCTCGCCGGCCGAGGCGACGACGTCCGCCTCGTCGCCTCCCGCAGCTCCTCGGCCGAGCGTGCCGACCTGTCGGTGCTGCTCGCCGACGCCGGACCCGTCCTGGTCCTCGCCGACGGCGAGACCCACGAGGTCGCCGACGGCAGCCAGGGCCTGTCCTCGGTGCTGGCCGGTCTGGACCTCACCGTCGGTGAGCTCGACCGTGTCTCGGTGGGGACCGACGAGGACTCCGGCCAGCTCACCGTGGTCCTCGAGCGGGTCACGGCCGAGGAGCGCACCTCGACGCGGGAGATCGAGTTCGAGTCCCGCACCGAGCAGACCGACGAGCTGTTCGTGGGCGAGTCCCGGGTGGCGACCGAGGGTCGGCCCGGCGAGCGCACCCGCGTGCACCGCCTGATCCTGGTCGACGGCGAGGAGGAGTCCCGCGTCCTGCTGTCGGACCGTGTGACCCGTGAGCCCCGGACCCACGTGGTGCAGGAGGGCAGCAAGGCCCGCCCGGCCCCGCGTCCCACGGCCACCCGGGCACCGTCGTCCTCCTCCGGCTCGTCGTCCGGCTCCGGTGGCGGCTCCTCGTCCTCCGGCGGGTCGTCCTCGGGCACGTCGAGCAGCGTCGGGGACGACGTCTGGGCCCAGCTGGCCCGGTGCGAGTCGGGCGGCAACCCCTCGATCGTGTCGTCCAACGGCCTGTACCACGGGCTCTACCAGTTCCGTGTCGACACCTGGCGCTCGGTCGGTGGCAGTGGGCTCCCGTCGGAGGCCACGCCCGCCGAGCAGACCGAGCGGGCCAAGATCCTGCAGGCGCGCTCCGGGTGGGGCCAGTGGCCCGCGTGCTCGTCGAAGCTCGGGCTGCGCTGATCACGCACAGCCCCTCGCTGCGCGGAGCCCGTAGGCTCCTGCCATGACCACCGACGCCCTGCTGGGTCCCTCGAGCATCCGGGACCTGGCGGGGCGTCTGGGTGTCCGGCCCACCAAGACCTGGGGGCAGAACTTCGTGGTGGACGCGGGCACGGTGCGACGCATCGTCCGCATCGCCCAGGTGGCCCCGGGCGACCCCGTCGTCGAGGTCGGCCCCGGCCTGGGGTCGCTGACCCTGGGCCTGCTGGAGGCCGGCGCCCAGGTGGTCGCGGTCGAGATCGACCCGCTGCTGGCGGGCCGGCTGCCCACGACCGTGGCCGAGCGCATGCCCGGGGCGGTCGAGCGGTTCACCGTGCTGCACGCCGACGCCCTGACGGTGACGGACCTGCCCGGTCCGGCGCCGACCGCGCTGGTCGCCAACCTGCCGTACAACGTCGCGGTGCCGGTGCTGCTGACGTTCCTGGAACGGTTCCCGACGCTGGAGCGGGTTCTGGTGATGGTCCAGTCCGAGGTCGCCGACCGACTGGTCGCACCTCCCGGCTCGCGCACCTACGGGATCCCCTCGGCCAAGGCCGCCTGGTACGCCACGGCCCGGCGTGCCGGCTCGGTGGGCCGGGCGGTGTTCTGGCCGGTGCCCAGGGTCGACTCGGCGCTGGTGGCGCTCGAGCGACGTGACCCCCCGTCCACCACCGTCACCCGCGAGGCGGTCTTCGCGGTCGTGGACGCCGCGTTCGCGCAGCGGCGCAAGACGTTGCGCTCGGCGCTGGCGGGGGTCGCGGGCGGGGCCGATCGTGCCGAGCGTGCGTTGCGGGCCGCGGGCGTGGACCCCTCGACCCGGGGCGAGAGGGTCGACGTTGTGGGTTTCGCACGGGTAGCCGAGGCGTTGGCAGACCTGTGACCGGGTGCACGCGTCGCTCCCGTGGGAGGGTGTTCCGGTGAGCAGGTCCCTCCCGGCGGTGTGCGTGCGCGCACCAGCGAAGATCAACCTCGGGCTGGCCGTGGGCCGGCGCCAGGCGGACGGCTACCACCCGTTGGCGACGGTGTTCCAGGCGGTCTCCCTGTACGAGGAGGTCACGGCCACCCCGTCCGACGAGCCTGGGCTGACGGTCAGCGGGCCGCAGGCCGAGAGGGTTCCCACCGACTCCTCGAACCTCGCGTTGCGGGCTGCCCACCTGTTGGCCGAGGCCGCCGGGGTGGAGCCCGAGGTCCACCTGCACCTGGCCAAGGGTGTCCCGGTGGCGGGGGGCATGGCCGGGGGCTCGGCGGACGCCGCGGCTGCGCTCGTGGCCTGCGACGCGCTGTGGGGCACGGGCATGTCCCGTGACCAGCTCCTCGAGCTCGGTGCCGAGCTCGGCTCGGACGTGCCGTTCGCCCTGGTCGGTCAGACGGCCGTGGGGCGCGGCCGGGGCCACCTGCTGAGCCCGGCGATGTCGCGCGGTGAGTACCACTGGGCCCTGGGCATCCAGGAGCAGGGGCTGTCGACCCCGCAGGTGTACCGGACGTTCGACGAGATCCTCGGTGGGGTGGACGGCGAACCGGAACCGGACCGGGCGCTGATGCAGGCGTTGCGGTCCGGTGATCCTGAGGCGGTCGGTGCCGCGCTCGTCAACGACCTGCAGCCGGCGGCGCTCGAGCTCGCCCCGCACCTGGTCGAGACCTTGGTGGTCGCAGAGGAGGCCGGGGCCCTGGGGGTGCTGGTCAGTGGGTCGGGCCCGACGGTCGCGGCGCTGGCGCGCAGCCAGCAGCACGCGACCACGGTGGCGGCGGCGATGACGGCGGCCGGGGTGGCCGACGACGTGCGGTGCGCGGCGGGCCCGGTCGGTGGGGCCCGGCTGGTCGGGTCCTCGGTCGCGCACGAGGGCAAGGGCTAGGGCGAGGGGTAGGGGTACGGGGTCGGGAGCGGGCCGCTCGGGCTCACTCGACGGTCTCGCCGAGCGAGTACCAGCGCTCCTCCAGCTCTGTCACCTGGTCCACGAGGCCTTCGATGTGCTGGGATCGCTCCGCGAGCCCGACGTAGTCGGACTGGTCGTGCTCGGCCAGCCTGGCTCGTGCGGTGTCGATCTCCTGGGTGAGCCTGCTGATGCGGCGCTCGAGCGAGGCGAGCTCCTTCTGCGCCGCACGGCGCTCCCCGCCGGTCATGGCCGCGGTCGGCCGGGACCCGTCGTCCTCGTGGGTGCTCGCGGCGGCGCGGGATGACGCCGTGCTGGACCCGTGCCCCTCACGGCGCAGCCGCAGGTACTCCTCGACCCCTCCGGGCAGGTGCCGCAGCCGCCCGTCGAGGATCGCGTGCTGCTGGTCGGTGACCCGCTCCAGGAAGTACCGGTCGTGGGACACGACCACCAGGGTCCCGGGCCAGGAGTCCAGAAGGTCCTCCATCGCGGCGAGCATGTCGGTGTCCAGGTCGTTGGTGGGCTCGTCCAGGATCAGCACGTTCGGCTGGTCGAGCAGGACGAGCAGCAGCTGCAGGCGCCGCTTCTGCCCACCGGACAGGTCCTTGACGGGGGTGGAGAGCTGCTCCGAGGCGAATCCCAGGCGTTCGAGCAGCTGGCCGGGGGTGAGCTCCTGCGCCTTGGAGCCGGTGCCGAAGGTGTAGCTGGTCCGTAGCCGCGAGACGACGACCCGCACGGGGTCGTCCAGATGGTCCTCGAGCTCGTCGAGGCGCTGGGACAGGGCGGTGACCTTGACGGTCTTGCCCCGCTTGACCCGCCCTGTCGACGGGGCCACGGTGCCCTGCAGCAGCCCGAGCAGGGTGGACTTGCCCGAGCCGTTGACGCCGAGGACGCCGGTGCGTTCACCGGGTGCCAGACGCCACTCGACGTCGCGGAGCACCTGGTGCTCGCCGTAGGACACGGACACGTCCACCACGTCGATGACGTCCTTGCCCAGCCGGGACACGGCCAGGGACCGCAGGCTCACGCTGTCGCGGATCTCCGGGACGTCGGCGATGAGGGCGTTGGCTGCGTCGATGCGGAACTTGGGTTTGGACGTCCGGGCGGGGGCGCCGCGGCGCAGCCAGGCGAGCTCCTTGCGGGCCAGGTTCTGGCGGCGTGCCTCGGTGGCGGCCGCCTGTCGGTCGCGTTCCACGCGTTGCAGCACGTACGCGGCGTACCCGCCCTCGAAGGGTTCGACGACCTGGTCGTGGACCTCCCAGGTGAGGGTGCACACCTCGTCGAGGAACCACCGGTCGTGGGTGACGACCAGCAGGCCGCCGGCGCTGGTGGCCCATCGTCGGCGCAGGTGCCCGGCGAGCCAGGTGATGGCCTCGACGTCGAGGTGGTTGGTGGGCTCGTCCAGTGCCAGGACGTCGTCGTCGCCGGCGAGGAGCCGTGCCAGGGCGACGCGGCGCCGTTGTCCGCCCGAGAGGGTGCCGAGCACGGCGTCCCACGGGAGGTCGGTGAGCAACCCGGAGATGACGTCCCGGATGCGGGGGTCCCCGGCCCACTGGTGCTCGGGTGCGTCGCCGACGACGGCGTGCCCGACGGTGTCGGTGTCGTCGAGGGTGTCGGCCTGGTCCAGGACCCCGATGGTGACCCCGCCGCGCACGGTGACCCGGCCGGAGTCGGGCTGCAGCCGCCCGGCGAGCATGGCCAGCAGGCTGGACTTGCCGTCGCCGTTGCGGCCGACGATGCCGATGCGGTCGCCCTCGTTGACGCCGAGCGAGACGGAGTCGAAGACGACCTTGGTCGGGAACTGAAGGTGCAGGGCCTCGGCCCCCAGGAGATGCGCCATGTCCTCACCAGGGTAGGGGTGCCGCGGGGGGCGGCCGGACGTCGGTCAGGCGTCGAACGGCGCCACGAGCACGCGCAGCAGGGTCGCGAGCGTCTCGCGGTCCTCGACCGCGAGGCCTCCGAGCAGTCCGCGCTCGACCCGCAGGAGGTCCTCCAGCGCCCCGTCCACCCGGGTGCGGCCGGCGGCGGTGAGCCGCACCAGGACGCCGCGTCTGTCGGCGGGGGCGGGCAGACGCTCGACCAGGCCACGGGCGGCGAGCCGGTCGATGCGGTTGGTCATGGTGCCGCTGGTGACCAGGGTCTGGGTGACCAGCGCGCCGGGGGACAGCTGGTAGGGCTCCCCGGCCCGGCGCAGCGCCGAGAGGACGTCGAACTCCCACAGCTCGAGCTCGTGGCGGGCGAACGCACCGCGGCGCGCGTGGTCCAGGTGCCGCGCCAGGCGGCTGACCCGGGAGAGGACGGCCAGGGGTGCGACGTCCAGGTCGGGGCGTTCGCGCTGCCACGCCTCGACGATCCGGTCGACCTCGTCGGTCATGCGGGTGTCCCGCGTTCCCCGGTCCCGTGCTGCGCGGCCGTGCCCGGTCCGGTCTCGCCGGGCCCGCGCAGGGCGGGGGAGTGCTGGAGACCGGACAGGCCGTACCAGGCGAGGTTGACCAGGTGAGCGGCCACGGAGGTCTTGTCGGGGTGGCGGGCGTCGAGCCAGTACTGGCCGGTGAGGGCGACCATGCCGACGAGCATCTGGGCGTAGATGGGTGCGGTGCGGGGGTCCAGGCCGCGGCGGGTGAACTGGTCGGCCAGCAGGTGCTCGACCTGCATCGCCACGTCGCCGATCAGGCTGGAGAACGTCCCGGTGGTCTGGGCGACCGGCGAGTCGCGCACCAGGATGCGGAAGCCGTCGGTGGAGGACTCGATGTAGTCCAGCAGGGCCAGGGCTGTGCGCTCGACCAGCACCTGGGGGTGTCCACCTGCCTCCAGCGCGCCGGTCAGCGCGGCGGTGAGCGCCTGGACCTCTCGGTCCACGACCACGGCGTAGACGCCCTCCTTGCCTCCGAAGTGCTCGTAGACGACCGGCTTGGAGACCTGCGCGCGTGCGGCGATCTCCTCGACGCTGGTGCCCTCGAAGCCCTTCTCGGCGAACAGGGTGCGGCCGACGTCGAGCAGCTGGGCGCGCCGCTGCGAGCCGGTCATCCGGGCTCGGGGGGTGCGTCTGCTCGAGGTGGCCACCGTCCCATCATGCCGTGAACCCCTGGCAGACTGGTGCACCGTCCCGGCTGCACGGCGACGGCTGCGGGCCGGTGGTACACGGCTCGTCGGTGCCGACGGTCGGTCCGCCCTGGTGTAACGGCAGCACGCCGGCCTTTGGAGCCGTGCAGTCCAGGTTCGAATCCTGGGGGCGGAGCCCACGTCCTGGGGGTCGGTGCGTCCGGCGACTGTAGAGTGGCCGCGCCGGGCCCTCAACGGTCCGGCTCGGCGCCCCTGCTCTGGCCGGGGACGTCTACCAGGCCGGTACACCCGACGGGAGCCACGAGTGACCACCGCCCGCCCCGCCGCCGTGATCGTCCTCGCCGCAGGCGAGGGCACCCGCATGCGGTCAGCCACCCCCAAGGTCCTGCACACGCTGGGCGGCCGGTCGATGCTGGGCCACGCCCTGGCGGCCGCCCGTGCGTTGGACCCGCACCGCGTGGCGGTGGTCGTCCGCCACGAGCGTGAGGCGGTCGCCGCCCACGCCCTGGAGGTCGACCCCGGTGTGGTGGTCGCGGACCAGGACGAGATCCCCGGCACCGGCCGGGCGGTGCAGTGCGGTCTGGGCGTGCTGGACGCCGCCGCCCAGGCCGAGCGCGCGCGCCGGCACTCCGAGGACGGCGGCGACGGGCCGGTCGAGGCGCGGCTGGAGGGCCCGGTGGTGGTCCTGGCCGGTGACATCCCCCTGCTGGACGGCCCGACGTTGGCCGAGCTGCTGGAGGCGCACGTCAGCGACGGCAACGTCGTGACGGTGCTGACCACCGAGCTGGAGGACGCGACCGGGTACGGCCGGGTCGTGCGGGACGCGACCACCGGTGAGGTCAGCGAGATCGTGGAGCACCGCGACGCCACCGACGACCAGCGCCGGATCCGCGAGATCAACTCCTCGGTGTACGTGTTCGACGCGGCGGTCCTCCGCGACGCGCTCGGTCGCCTGGGGCAGGACAACGCCCAGGGCGAGGTGTACCTGACCGACGTCGTGGCGATCGCCCGTCGCGACGGGGGGTCGGTGCGTGCCCTGCGGGTCGACGACCCGGTCCTGGTCGAGGGTGTCAACGACCGTGCCCAGATGTCGGTGCTGCGTGCCGAGCTGAACCGCCGCGTGCTGCAGGAGTGGATGCTCGAGGGCGTGACGGTGGTGGACCCGGCGACGACCTGGGTCGACGTGGACGTACGGCTGGAGCGCGACGTCACCCTGCTGCCCGGGACGCAGCTGTACGGCCGCACGCACGTGGCCTCCGGCGCGGTCGTGGGGCCGGACACGACGCTGACCGACGTGGAGGTCGGCGTGGGCGCCCAGGTCGTCCGCAGCCACGGCTCGGGTGCGAAGGTCGGCGCCGGCGCCGTGGTGGGCCCGTTCAGCTACCTGCGTCCGGGTACGGACCTGGGTGCCGACGGCAAGATCGGTGCGTTCGTCGAGACGAAGAACGCGCGCATCGGGACCGGTTCGAAGGTCCCGCACCTGTCCTACGTGGGGGACGCGACCATCGGGGAGCAGTCCAACGTGGGTGCGGGCACGATCTTCGTGAACTACGACGGCGTCGCCAAGCACCACACGTCGGTGGGCGCGCACGTGCGGATCGGGTCGCAGAACGCCCTGGTCGCGCCGGTGACGTTGGGTGACGGCGCCTACACCGGCGCCGGTTCGGTGATCCGCCGGGACGTGGGCCCCGGGGCCCTGGGCATCAACACCGCCCCGCAGCGCACCCTGGACCGCTGGGTGCTGCGCCGCAGGCCGCAGTCGCCCTCGGCGCGGGCGGCGGCGGTGGCGCTCGGTGAGGACGACGACGGCCCTGAGGCGTTGTCGCCGCAGGCGCGGGCCGAGCTCGCCCGCGGTGCCGACGGCAACGGCGAGGGCCAGGAGGGGCAGCGGTGACGGGACTGACGTCGCACGACGGCGAGAAGCGGCTGGTCCTGCTCTCGGGCCGGGCGCACCCCGAGCTCGCGGAGGACGTCTCCAAGGAGCTGGGGGTCGAGCTGGTGCCGACCACGGCCTACGACTTCGCCAACGGCGAGATCTACGTGCAGTTCGGTGAGAGCGTCCGGGGCGCGGACGCGTTCGTCCTGCAGAGCCACACCGCCCCCATCAACCAGTGGATCATGGAGCAGCTGCTCATGGTCGACGCCCTGAAGCGTGCCTCTGCCAAGACGATCACGGTGGTGCAGCCGTTCTACGGGTACTCCCGCCAGGACAAGAAGCACCGTGGCCGTGAGCCGATCTCGGCCCGGTTGATGGCCGACCTGTTCCGCACCGCCGGGGCGGACCGGCTGATGAGCGTGGACCTGCACGCCGCGCAGACCCAGGGGTTCTTCAACGGCCCCGTGGACCACCTGTGGGCGATGCCTCTGCTGGTGGACTACGTGCGGACCCGGGTGGACCCCACGAACATCGCGGTGGTCTCCCCGGACGCGGGCCGCATCCGGGTGGCCGAGCAGTGGGCCGCGAAGCTGGGGGGCTGCCCCCTGGCGTTCATCCACAAGACGCGGGACATCACCCGTCCCAACCGGGCGGTCGCCAACCGGGTGGTCGGCGACGTCGAGGGTCGCACCTGCATCCTGGCGGACGACCTGATCGACACCGGCGGCACGATCGCCGAGGCCGTGCGGGTGCTGCTCGCGGCCGGCGCACGGGACGTGATCGTGGCCGCGACGCACGGGGTGCTGTCCGACCCCGCCCCCCAGCGCCTGGCGGAGTGCGGCGCGCGTGAGGTCATCGTGACCGACACGTTGCCGATCGCCGACGACCGGCTGTTCGAGGGCCTGACGATCCTGTCGATCGCGCCGCTGATCGCCCGCGCCATCCGTGAGGTGTTCGACGACGGGTCCGTGACCTCGTTGTTCGACGGGGCCGTCTGAGCGGGTAGACTCTCCGGGTTGCCTCGGCGAGGGACGTCGGACGGCCGGTGAGGATCCTGCGGGAGCCCGGCTCCGCTCCGTGATCGACGCGGCGGTCGTGAGCGCGCGTCCGTCCTGCGCCCCGCGCCGAGGCCGCCGCCCGCTGCAGCACCCGCGATGTCGGGTGGTCGACAGCCACTGTCCCGTCCCGCACGTCCTTCAGGAGTCCCACCGTGTCCGAGATCACCCTCCCCGCCACCGCCCGTACCGAGTTCGGCAAGGGCGCTGCCCGCCGCATCCGACGGGCCCACCAGATCCCCGCGGTCCTCTACGGCCACGGCGAGGACCCGGTGCACATCACCCTCCCGGGCCACCAGACGATGCTCGCGCTGAAGCACGCGAACGCGCTGTTCGCGCTGGAGCTGGACGGCGAGCGCTACCTGGCCATCGCCAAGGACGTGCAGCGCGACCCGGTCAAGAACGTGATCGAGCACGTGGACATGCTCGCGGTCCGCAAGGGTGAGAAGGTCACGGTCGAGGTCCCTGTGCACGTGGTGGGCGAGTCGTTCCCCGGCACCATCCACATGGTCGAGAGCCAGACCGTGCAGCTCGAGGCCGAGGCCACCCACCTGCCGGAGTCGATCGACGTCTCGATCGAGGGCTTGCAGGAGACCCAGGTCCGCGGGTCCGACCTGGTCCTGCCCGAGGGCTCGGCGTACCTGGGCGACCCGAAGGACATCATCGTGACGGTCACCGCGCCGCGCGCCAAGGGCGACGCGGGCGACGCCGCCGACGGCGAGGCCGCGGAGGCCTGATCCTGGGTCTGGCAGATCTTCTGAAGGTGTGGCGGCGTCCGGTCCCTGAGGGGTCGGACGCCGCCGCTGTCACGAGGGCGGAGACGATGGCTGCACCCTGGTTGGTCGTGGGACTCGGCAACCCGGGCCCGGCGTACGCGGGCAACCGGCACAACGTCGGGCAGATGGTCCTCGACGAGCTGGCGTCCCGGTCGTCGGCGACGTTCACCTCCCACCGGTCCCGGGCCCGGGTGGCGGACGTCCGCCTGGGGACGCTCCCGGGTGGCCTGCCCGGCCCCAGGGTGGTCCTGGCCAAGCCGAACTCCTTCATGAACGTCTCCGGTGGCCCGGTGAAGGCCCTCGCGTCCTACCTGGACGTCCCGGTCGACCGGGTGGTGGTGGTGCACGACGAGCTGGACATCCCCTTCGCGCAGATCCGGCTCAAGTCCGGTGGCGGTGAGGGCGGGCACAACGGCCTGCGCTCGATCAGCAGCGCCCTGGGCGACAAGGCGTACCTGCGGGTACGGGTGGGTGTGGGCCGGCCGCCCGGCCGGAGCGACGCGGCGGACCACGTGCTCAAGGACTTCGCCACGCACGAGCGTCCGGACCTGCCCTGGCTGCTGGACGCGGCGGCGGACGCGGTCGAGATGATCGTCCACGACGGGCTGACGGCGGCCCAGCAGCGGTTCCACGCACCCCTACCCGACTGAGATGTGCGCCGTCCGGGTGAAAACGGACATACTGGTAACAAAAACCTAAACACACAGGTATACCCTCAATCGGACATCACCTTGGGGGTGCACCTGTGACACTGGCAGCCGAGGGCAGCCTGGCGCCGACCGCCGACGCCGACCGACGGGGCGCCGCGGTCGAACCGCGACGCTCGTGGGCGTCCGCGCGACCGTTCGTCGAGCGCACGACCGAGTTCAACGACGACCTGGCCACGTCCGGTGGCTGGGCCGCCACGGCCGGGGTCGCCCGCGCGAGGGCCCTGACCATCGACGTGGGCTGCGCGGCAGGAGCGACCGCGGGCGGCGTCGTGCCGTTCCTCGGGTGGACGACCGCCTCCGCGGTGGCGGTTATCGCCACGGTCACGGTCTTCTGCCTGCTCGTGGGGCTCAACCGCGGGTACGACGCGCGCCTGTTCGGCAACGGCCCCACCGAGTACCAGGCCGTGCTGCGCTCGACCGCAGCACTGTCGCTCGGGCTCATGGCCCTGGCCTACCTCACCCGGGTCGACGTGCCCCGTTCGCTGCTGGTCAGCGGGGCCCTCGCGCTGGCCGCCGTGACCCTCGCAGGTCGGTTCTGGCACCGGCGACTGCTGCACCGGGCCCGGCAGCGCGGCCACGCGATGATGCGGACCCTGGTCATCGGTGAGGAGCCCGAGGTCACCCAGGTGGTCCGCGAGCTCGGCGCCGGTGGTGGCCACGGGTACCAGGTCCTCGGTGCGTGCCTGCCGTCGGCCGACCGGCTGCCCGTCGACCTCCCGGTCCCGGTGATCGGGGCGGTCGCGGACGTGCCCCAGGTCGTGGCCGACCGGGGCGTGGAGGTCGTCGTCGTGGCCGGCGCGCACCTCAGCGGCGACGGGCTGCGCCGGTTGTCCTGGGCCCTGGATCGTGCCGGAGCGCAGCTGGTGGTCGCCCCCGGCCTGGTCGACGTGGCCGGACCCCGGCTGACCGTCAGGTCCGCGGCGGGCCTGGCCCTGATGGAGGTCGAGGTGGGCGCCTCCCGCCGCAGGCGGATGGGCAAGTGCGCGCTCGACCTGGTCGTGGGGACCGCCGTCCTGCTGATGGCTGCGCCGGTCATCGGGCTCGCCGCGCTCGCGGTCCGGGCGACGTCCCCCGGTCCGGCGTTCTACCGCCAGACCCGGGTGGGGGTGGACGGTCGTCCGTTCACCATGTGGAAGCTGCGCAGCATGTACGTGGACTCCGACGCGCGCCGGGACGAGCTTCTGGGCAGCAGCGACACCGACGGGGTGCTGTTCAAGATGCGGGCGGACCCCAGGGTCACCCCGGTCGGTTCGGTGCTGCGCCGCTTCTCGATCGATGAGCTGCCCCAGCTCCTCAACGTCGTCCGGGGGGACATGTCCCTGGTGGGGCCCAGGCCCCCTCTTCAGGAGGAGGTCGCCGACTACGACGACCCCGTCCACCGGCGCCTGCGGGTCCGGCCCGGCCTGACCGGCCTGTGGCAGGTGTCCGGGCGCTCTGACCTCAGCTGGGAGCAGTCGGTGCGGTTGGACCTTCGTTACGTCGACAACTGGTCCCTGGTGATGGACCTCATGATCCTGTGGCGGACCGGCCGCGCGGTGCTGGGAGGCAACGGTGCGTACTGACCTGGTGGAACGACCCACGTCCGAGGACGACCCGACCGGTGGCGCCGGCTCGCGGTACCGTGCCGCGCTCGCGCTCCTGGCGAGTCGGCAGAAGCCCGGTGCGGGCGTCCCGGCCTACACGCGCTGGGTGAACCGGCGTGCTGCCCGTCGGATCGCCGCGGCGGCGCACGCCCTGGGTGTCTCGGCCAACACGGTGACGATCCTCAGCGCGGCGGTCTCCGCCCTGGCGGTCGTCGCCCTCCTGGCCCTGCCCACCGGGTGGGTCACGGGTGTGGTGGTCGCGGTGCTGCTGGCCGCCGGGTACGTGCTGGACTCCGCCGACGGGCAGGTCGCGCGGCTGTCCGGCACCGCCGGCCCGTCCGGGGAGTGGCTCGACCACGTGGTCGACGCGATCCGCACACCGGTCGTCCATCTCGCGGTCCTGGTCGCGCTCGCCCGTGACGGGGCCCCGGACTGGGCGCTGGTCGTGACCTTGGCGTACTGCGTCCTCGCGGTGGGGCAGTTCATGAGCCAGATCCTCGCCGAGCAGCTGCTGGGCAGGCCCCCGCTGCCGGCCACGGGTCCGGCGCGCCGCCAGTCCCTGGTGCTCCTGCCCACCGACACCGGCACCTTCTGCTGGTTGTTCGTCCTGTGGGGCGGTCCCGTGCTGTTCGTCGCCGCCTACACGTCCATGTTCGCCCTCAACCTCTTCCACGCCGCCGTGTCGATGCGACGCAAGTACGTCCGGCTGCGCCTCCACGAACGGAAAGGACCCACGTCATGACGGTGGTCGGCTACGTCCCAGGCGGTTTCGACATGTTCCACATCGGCCACCTGCGGATCCTGCGATCCGCACGTGAGCGTTGCGACCGGCTGGTGGTCGGCGTGGCCACCGACGGTTCCCTGGTCGAGATGAAGGGCCGTCCGCCCGTCATCCCCCACGTCGAGCGCATGGAGATCGTGCGGAGCCTGGCGATCGTCGACGACGTCGTCGGTGACGTCTCCTCGGACAAGCGGGTGGCCTGGCAGCGGCACCCGTTCGACGTCCTGTTCAAGGGTGACGACTGGAAGGGCACTCCCAAGGGCGAGCGACTGGAGCAGCAGATGGCCCAGGTCGGCGCGCGTGTGGAGTACTTCCCCTACACCGCCACGACCTCCTCGACCATGCTCCGGGAGTTCCTGGTGACCGCGACCCGGGCAGCCGCACCGGTGACGCGGCCCGTCCCCGCCGCCGCCCCCTGACCTGACCTCACCGAACGGAAGCGACCCCCCCATGAGCCAGACGAGCACGACCATGCCAGGGACCGACACCGGTCTGCCCTGGGCCCCCGCGGTGACGGTGGTGATCGCCACCCGTGGCCGGCCCGTCCTGCTGAGGCAGGCGGTCGCCTCCGTCCTGGCCCAGGACTACACCGGGCCCCTGGACGTGGTGGTGGTGTACGACCAGGTGGACGTCGACACCCTGGACGACGTGGCCGTCCCGGAGGGTCGACGCCTGCGGACGATCCCGAACGTCCGCACCACCGGCCTGGCCGGCGGTCGCAACACCGGCATCGAGGCCGCCACCGGTGAGCTCGTCGCGTTCTGCGACGACGACGACGCGTGGCTGCCCGGCAAGCTGGGGGCGCAGGTCCGCGCGTGGGAGCAGGACCCGTCCGCGGCCGTGGTCGCCACCGGGATCCGGATCGAGTCCGAGGGCGGCGCGCACGTGCGCACCCCCCCGACGACCGCGACCTTCGAGGACTTCCTGGCCTCCCGCCTGACCGAGGTGCACCCGTCGAGCTTCCTGCTGCGCAGGGCCGACCTGCTCGGCAGCATCGGGCTGGTCGACGAGGACCTCCCCGCCTCCTACGGGGAGGACTACGACCTGCTGCTCCGCGCGACGCAGGTGGGGCACGTCCGGTGCGTGCCCGACCCGTTGGTGGTCGTGAACTGGAACCGACCCTCGTTCTTCACCGGGCGGTGGGAGGGGATCGCGGCGGGCCTGTCGTACCTGCTGGCCAAGTTCCCGGAGTTCGAGACCTCGCCCCGGGGCACCGCACGCGTCGCCGGGCAGGTGGCGTTCGCCCACGCCGCCCTGGGTGACCGGCCCGAGGCCCGACGGTGGGCCTGGGCGGCGCTGCGCCGGGACCCCCGCCAGCTGCGGGCCCACGCCGCCCTCCTGGTGGCGCTGCGGCTGGCGCCCCCCGGGTGGCTGGTCGCGACCGTGAACCGCTTCGGCCGCGGCCTGTGAGAGGAGACCGACCGTGCCACGTCTGAGCGTGCTCATGCCGGTCCGCGACGGTGAGGCGACCGTCGGACCGGCGGTCCGGTCCACGCTGCGCGCCCTGCCGTGCGACGCCGAGCTGGTGGTCTACGACGACGTCAGCTCCGACCGGACACCCCAGGTCCTGGCCCAGGTCCACGACGCCCGCCTGCGCGTGGTGCGGGGCGAGCACCCGGCAGGGGTCGCAGGCGGGCTGAACCACCTGCTCGAGTGCACCGACAGCCTGCTCGTGGCCCGGATGGACGCCGACGACGTCGTCCTGCCGGGACGGTTCACCCGCCAGCTGCGCGCCGTCGCCCGCCACGACGTGGTCTTCAGCACGGTCGTGGACTGGCGGCCCGACGCCCGTCGCCTGCGTCCGAACGCACCGGTGCCGGTCTCGGCGGACGCGTTCGGCCTGCACCTGCTGGTCACCAACCCGGTCTCGCACCCCACGATGCTCGCCCGCCGCTCGGCCCTGGACGCCGTGGGCGGGTACCGGGACCTGCCGTCCGAGGACTACGACCTGTGGGTGCGCCTGGCGCTCGCGGGTCGGACGATGACCCGCCTGGCCACCCCTGCGCTGGCCTACCGGGTGCACGGCGCCCAGGTCACCGCGTCCGACGCCTGGCGTGCACGGTCGTGGGCCGACCCGAGGTTGGGCGAGGTCTACGGCGACCTGTCGGAGCGACTCCTGGGGGAGCGGTTCGCCCGGCTCGTGTCGTGCACCGAGGCGACCCCGGACGTGCTCGACGCGTTGGACGACTTCGAGGAGCGCATGGTCCTGGCGGCCGCGCGGCTGTCAACCGGCCAGGCGCGCTTCCTGCTCGCCAAGCTCCGCCGCCGGCTCGCTGCCGTGCGGGGGCGTCTGGTCCTGGTCGGTGCGGGCTGACGGTCGCATCGCGACCGCGGCGGCTGCCATCGCGATGACCAGCCCGGTGCCGACGATCCCGTAGTAGAAGATCTCCACCAGCGTGACGAGCAGGACCGCCCCGATGGCGTGGTCCAGCGAGGTGGCCCGTCGCCACGAGCGCACGAACGCGACCACGAACCACCCGACGAACAGCACGACGGCGGGTAGCCCGTGGGAGAACATCACCATCCACACCTGGCCCTGGGTGCCCACGGACGGGATCCACGGGTTGCTGGACGGCCGTGGTGCGCCGTGCCCGAACACGGGTGACTCCAGGGTCCGGTTGAATGTCTCGGCGTACAGGTCGGCACGGTCCTCGGTGGTCGAGCTGGTCTCGAGGCGTTCGCCGAGGCGTTCCTGGACGGGGAGCGCCGCCCCCACGCCGACGAGCACCACGCCGAGCGCGGCGACCACGGCGACGGTGCGTAGCCGACCGGCCAGGACGGCCCGCGCGGTGATGTAGAGGGCGGCGACGGCCAGGCCGATGAACATGCCGCGGTTGAGGGTGAGCAGAGCGGGCACCAGCGAGACGGGCAGGGCCAGGAGCAGCCACCAGAACCGTCGCGTGCCGCGCAGGTGACCCAGGTAGGCGACGACCACGGGGGTGAGGATCGAGTACGCGTTGCCCCACCCGTTGGTGTAGAGGAACGGGGCGCTGGGTCGTGGTTCCAGGGCGCTCCACGCCCCGGGGTCGAACTGGGTGACCCGACGGATCGCCATCTCCCGCACCAGCTCGTTCGCCAGCAGCGCGTCGGGCAGGACCACGGCCAGGGGTGTGCGGAAGGACAGCAGCGGCCACAGGACGCCCAGGTAGCCGCCGGCGACGATCACCAGCCAGAAGCAGGTGAGCACCCCGGCGACGTACCTGGGGGTGAGGTGGGTCCTGGCGTTGTAGAGGTACAGGAACACCACCGTCGCCGAGAGGTACAGCACGGCACGGTAGGTGAAGCCGATGAGGCGGCCCCCGGAGTCGATCGCGATCACCGAGAACGCCATCCACACCAGGAACAGGACCCAGACGCCGAACCCCCGGGGTGCGCGGATCCCTCCGCACCGCACCATCAGCAGTGCCATGACGGCGGCGACCACGGGCCAGACCATGTCCCCGATGCCCGTGACCCACCACAGGGGGTAGCCCACGAACCCCACGGCCAGGGGCCACCGGGGCAGTGCAGCGGGACGAATCGGGACACTTCGCACACCGCACCATCGCCCGGTCGTGACCTGCGGCGCAAGGGGCGGTCGCGCCGTCGTACGGCAATCGGGTGAAGTCCGGGCCGAACTCACCCGATCTACTTGCACTGTATGTCCGGATTGCCCCACTGTGTCAGGACAGGTCCAGATCGGCACGAGGTCGCTGAGCGAGCGACGGAGCGAGGGTGGAATGAACCAGGCGCACAC
The DNA here is from genome assembly GCF_000767165.1 of Cellulomonas bogoriensis 69B4 = DSM 16987. Classification (GTDB taxonomy): domain Bacteria; phylum Actinomycetota; class Actinomycetes; order Actinomycetales; family Cellulomonadaceae; genus Actinotalea; species Actinotalea bogoriensis. Next base: position 1,280 of record NZ_AXCZ01000018.1, on the reverse strand, counting down.
CGAGGACCTCGGCATCGGACAGTACCTCCAGGTCCTGGCCCGGCGGTGGCCCGTGGTCGCCGTCACGGTGGTGGTGGTCACCGCCCTGACCGTCGCGTACGTGGTCCTGGCCCCTCGCACCGCGACGGCGACGACCGAGGTCAACCTCAACGTCATCTCGACCGACCCCTTCACCGCGTCCCGTTCGGCCTCGGGCCTGGTCGACGGCACCACCGAGGCGCAGATCGCCTCGTCCTACGCGGTCGCGGTCCTGGCCTCCGAGCGGCTGGGTGACGGCACCAGCTCGAGCGAGCTGCGACGCAACGTCGAGGTCACCCCCGTCGCTGACGCCACGGTGATCCGCATCGCCTACACCGCCCCCACGCCCGTGGCCGCCCAGCGCGGTGCGGACATGGTGGCTGCCACCTACCTGGAGTTCCGTGCCGAGCAGGCCGAGCAGCGACTGGAGTCGATGATCGCCCGGCTCGAGGCCAGGCTGGTCAGCCTGCGTGAGCAGCTGGTCGCGGCCAACGCCCGGATCGCGTCGTCCCGCGAGGGCAGCAGCACGGCCAACCAGGCGGTCAGCGACCGCGACCTGGTCACCATCGAGATCGACAGCCTCCTGGCCCAGAAGAGCGACCTGGAGCGCATCGACACCTCCGGGGGCGCGGTGCTGACACCTGCGCTGGAGAACCCGGTCGTGCACGCGCCCGGCACCCGCATGGTGCTCGCCACGGGGGTGCTGCTCGGCGTCGTCCTGGGTGCGGTGCTCGCGTTCCCCGCCGACCGGCGCAACCGCCGCCTGCGCCGCGGCGGCGACGTCGCCGCCGTCGTCGACGCCCCCGTGCTCGCCACGCTCGAGGGCACCGAGATCGTCCCGCTGCTCGAGGGTGTCGACAGGGAGCGGATGCGCGCGGCCCGTGAGGCTCTGCTCGCGCGCCTCCCTGACGGTGGGCGGGTGCTCGCGGTCCTGGACCGCACTGCGACGGGCGCCCCCGATGTGGCGGTCGGCCTGGCGCTCGCGCTGGCGCAGGACAACCGCCGAGTACGCCTCGTCCTGCCCGACGGCGACCGGGACGAGGTGCGGGACGCGACCAGTGGGCTGGATCTGGAGCAGGTCGCGGGCGGCGCGATGGAGGTCTCGCGGCTCGTGCGCGGGCTGGAGGTGGTCCGTGCGCCCGCCGGTGGACCTTGTGACGCGGACGCCCTGATCACCCGCGAGGTGCGCGACCACGTGCGTGGGCCGGGCTCGGCCGCGACGGTGGTCCTCGTGGTCCCGCACGCGGCGGGTGCGGCGAGCC
>NZ_AXCZ01000098.1 GCF_000767165.1 Cellulomonas bogoriensis 69B4 = DSM 16987 | reverse complement strand
GCCTCACCCAGCGGCCCCTCGGCGCCCGTGCCGGCCAACGCCCGCAGGACCTCGGCCTCCGTGCCCGGAGCGGCGGTGAGGACCGTCGCGTCCAGGCGGTGCAGGGCGCGGCTGGCGAACGGGGCGACGGAGAACACGCGGGTGCGCCCCGCCTGGACGCCCTTGCGCAGGCGCAGGAACGCCACGCCGCCCTCGTCCTCCGGCTCGAACGCGACCAGCAGGACGGCGGGGGCGTGCTCGAGGTCGGTGAACGTCACGTCCAGCGGTGCACCGGCCACGTGGTGCCCGAGGAACACCTCCTCCTCGGCCGAGGACGGCCGGGCGCGGTGGTCCACGTCGTTCGTCCCCAGGACCGTGCGCGCGAACTTCCCGTACGCGTACACGTCCTCGAGGGGCAGTCGGCCACCGGGCAGCACACCCACACCCTGGCCGCCAGCGGCCCGCAGACCCTCGGCAGCGATGTCCACCGCCTCGCTCCAGCTCGCCGGCCGCAGCTCACCGCGCGTACCGTCGGCTGCGCGGTCACGGACCAGCGGCGTGCGCAGACGGTCGTCCATGCCCTGCCACGGGTAGGCGAAGCGGTCCTTGTCGGTGATCCACTCCTCGTTGACGCCCGGGTCGTCACCGGCGAGGCGACGCAGCACCACACCCCGGCGGTGGTCGATGCGGATCGCGGAGCCGTTGGCGTCGTGCTCGGCGATGCTCGGCGTCGAGACCAGGTCGAAGGGCCGGGCACGGAACCGGTACGCCGCACTCGTCAGGGCACCCACGGGGCAGATCTGCACGGTGTTGCCCGAGAAGTACGACGCGAACGGCCGCCCGGAGGTGTCGACCGTCGCCTCACCCACCGGCCGGGCCGGGTCCTGGGCGGGCATCCCCACCGAGGCCTCGACCGGGCTCCCGTCGGGCTGGGCACCGCGGTACACGGGTGCGGGCACGCCGCCGGCGAAACCAAGCACGCCCGGGTCGAAAACGCCGATCTGCTGGCGCACACCACGCTGCTGCAGGTCGATGAACGGATCGCCCGCGATCTCCTCCGAGAACCGGGTGCACCGCTGGCACAGCACGCACCGGTCGCGGTCGAGCAGCACCTGGGTCGAGATCTGGATCGGCTTGGGGAACGTGCGCTTGACGTCCCTGAACCGGCTCGTGTCGGGCCCGTTGCTCATCGCCTGGTTCTGCAGCGGGCACTCACCGCCCTTGTCGCACGTCGGGCAGTCGAGCGGGTGGTTGATCAGCAGCAGCTCCAGCACACCGTGCTGGGCCTTGTCGGCCACCGCCGAGGTGCGCTGGGTGCGGACCACCATGCCGGGGGTCGCCTCCAGGGTGCAGGACGCCTGGGGCTTGGGCATCGGGCGGACGTTGCCCTCGCGGTCCGGGACGGCGACCTCGACCAGGCACTGCCGGCACGCGCCCACCGGCTGCAGCAGCGGGTGGTCGCAGAACCGCGGGATCTGGATGCCGATCTGCTCCGCGGCGCGGATCACCAGGGTGCCCCTGGGCACGGCGACGTCGACGTCGTCGATCGTGAACGTGACCTCGTCCGCCGGCGGGGTCGTGGTGACCCCGGTGCCGGGCTTCGGTGCAGTCGTCGTCATGCTCCCACCGTTCCAGGCGTGCCCGTCAGCGCGCGGTCGCGCGAGCGCCGGGGCGTGTGGTCGAAGAGTGCCGAGGCGGCCGGGTCGAACGGACACCGGCCACCGGTGATGTGCGCCTCGAACTCGTCCCTGAACAGGGCGATGCCCGAGGTGATCGTCGACGTGGCACCGTCACCGAGCGCGCAGAACGAGCGGCCCAGGATGTTGTCGCACACGTCCAGCAGCACCGACAGGTCCTCCTGGGTGCCGTGCCCGGCCTCGATCCGTCCCAGGACCTGCTTGAGCCAGTAGGTCCCCTCGCGGCACGGGGTGCACTTGCCGCACGACTCGTGGGCGTAGAACTCCGCCCAGCGGGTGATCGCACGCACCACGCACGTGGTCTCGTCGAAGATCTGCAGGGCGCGGGTCCCGAGCATCGACCCGGCCGCACCGACGGACTCGTAGTCCAGGGGCACGTCCAGGTGCTCGTCGGTGAACAGCGGCGTCGAGGACCCGCCAGGGGTCCAGAACTTCAGCCGGTTGCCGTTGCGGACACCGCCGGCCATGTCCAGCAGCTCACGCAGCGTGATGCCCAGGGGGGCCTCGTACTGCCCGGGCCGGGTGACGTGGCCCGACAGCGAGAACAACCCGTAGCCGGCCGACTTCTCGGTGCCCATGGAGCGGAACCAGTCGACGCCGTTGGCGACGATCGAGGGCACCGACGCCACGGACTCCACGTTGTTCACCACGGTGGGCCGCGCGTACAGGCCGGCGACCGCCGGGAACGGGGGCTTCAGGCGTGGCTGGCCGCGACGCCCCTCCAGGGAGTCCAGCAGCGCGGTCTCCTCACCGCAGATGTACGCACCGGCGCCGGCGTGCACCGTGACGTCCAGGTCGAAGCCGGACCCCAGCACGTCCTTGCCCAGGTAGCCCTTGGCATACGCCTCCTCGACCGCGCGCAGCAGCCGACGGTAGACGTGCAGCACCTCCCCACGCAGGTAGATGAACGCGTGGTTGCACCCGATCGCGTAGGACGTGATGGCCACGCCCTCGAGCAGGACCTGCGGGTTGGCCATCATCAACGGGATGTCCTTGCAGGTGCCCGGCTCGGACTCGTCGGCGTTGACCACCAGGTACCGGGGGCCGCCGTCCGGCGCCGGCAGGAAGCTCCACTTCAGCCCGGTGGGGAACCCGGCACCGCCGCGCCCGCGCAGACCGGCGTCCTTGACCATGGTGACGAGGTCGGCGGCCGGCAGGGTCAGCGCCTTGCGCAGGGCGTCATAACCGCCGTCACGCTCGTAGGCGTCCAGGCCCCAGGACCGGTTGACGTCCCACGTCCGGCTGAGGACGGGGGTGAGTGTGGTGGCCATCACGCCTCCTTGCTCGGGTCACGACCGGTGGGGGTGTCGGCGGTGCCACCGGTGGGCGGCGCTGCCGGGGTGTCGGTGCTCGACGGCCGGCCGCGCGTGGGCGGAGCCGCCTTGCCCGCGGGCGAGGCCTCCTCCTGCGAGGGCGGGGTCGCGTCGGGCAGGGGCGCCGTCCACCCCTTCTCGCGCGCGAGCCGCAGACCGGCCAGGGTCGCCTCGCCCGCTGCGGGGCCCTCGTCCGCCCGGCCGTCGCTGAAGCCGGCCAGCACGCGGGACATCTGCTTGAAGCTGCACACCGACGAGGCCCCACGGGTGGGTGCGACGGCCTCACCCGCACGCAGCCGGTCCACCACGTCGGTCGCGGACGTGGGGGTCTGGTTGTCGAAGAACTCCCAGTTGACCATCATCACCGGCGCGTAGTCGCACGCGGCGTTGCACTCGACGCGCTCGAGGGTGATCTTGCCGTCCTCGGTGGTCTCGTCGTGCCCCACGCCCAGGTGCTCGGAGAGCTCGTCGTAGATCGCGTCCCCACCCATGACCGCGCACAGGGTGTTGGTGCAGACCCCGACCGTGTACTCACCGTTGGGGTGACGCTTGTACTGGGTGTAGAACGTCGCGACGGCCGACACCTCGGCGGTGCTCAGGCCGAGCGTGCGGGCGCAGAACGCGATCCCGTCCGGGCTGACGTACCCGTCCTCGGACTGCACCAGGTGCAGCAGCGGCAGCAGCGCCGACCTGGGGTCGGGGTACCGGGAGGTCGCCTCGGCGGCGTCCCTCTCCAGGCGCTCGAGCTTCTCGCCCTCGTAGGGCTCGTACGCGGTGCTCGCCATCAGCGGTCCACCCCTCCCAGGACGGGGTCCAGCGCAGCCACGGACACCACGACGTCGGCCACCTGGCCGCCCTCGCACATCAGGGAGACCGCCTGCAGGTTGTTGAACGACGGGTCACGGAAGTGTGCCCGGTAGGGCCGGGTGCCCCCGTCGGAGACCAGGTGCACGCCCAGCTCGCCGCGCGGGTGCTCGACGGTCTGGAACACCTGGCCCGCAGGGACCCGGAAGCCCTCGGTGACCAGCTTGAAGTGGTGGATCAGGGCCTCCATGGAGGTGCCCATGATCTTCTTGATGTGGTCCAGGGAGTTGCCCATGCCGTCCGCGCCGATCGCCAGCTGCGCGGGCCAGGCGATCTTCTTGTCGGCGACCATGACCGGGCCGGAACCCATCGCCTGAAGTCGGTCCACGGCCTGCTCGACGATCCGCAGCGACTGGTAGCACTCCTCCATGCGCAGGACCACACGGGAGTAGCTGTCCGCGTCGGTGGACGTCGGGACCTCGAAGTCGTACGTCTCGTACCCGCAGTACGGGTCGGACTTGCGGACGTCGTAGGGCAGACCGGCCGAGCGCAGCACCGGACCTGTGATGCCCAGCGCCATGCACGCCGACAGGTTCAGGTGCCCCACGTCGACCATCCGGCCCTTGAAGATCGGGTTGGCGAGCATGAGGTCGCCGAGCTGCCCCAGGTAGTCCCGGATCGTCGGCAGCGACGCCCGGATCGTGTCCAGGGCCCCCGGGGGGATGTCCTGCGCGACCCCGCCGGGCCGGACGTAGGCGTGGTTCATGCGCAGACCGGTGATCAGCTCGAAGATCTTGAGGATCTCCTCACGAGCCGTGAACCCGGTGGTCATGATCGTGGTGGCACCCAGCTCGTTGCCGCCGGTGGCCAGCGCCACCAGGTGGGAGGCGACCCGGTTCAGCTCCATCATCAGGACGCGGATGACGGTGGCCCGCTCGGGGACGTCGTCGGTCACACCCAGCAGCTTCTCGACACCGAGGCAGAACGCGGTCTCCTGGAACAGCGGGGCCAGGTAGTCCATGCGGGTGCAGAACGTGGGGCCCTGCGTCCACGTCCGGTACTCCATGTTCTTCTCGATGCCCGTGTGCAGGTAGCCGATGCCGCACCGGGCCTCGGTGACGGTCTCGCCGTCGATCTCGAGCATGAGCCGCAGCACGCCGTGGGTCGACGGGTGCTGCGGGCCCATGTTGACGACGATCCGCTCCTCGCCCAGGCGCGCGGCCTCCTCGGCGATCTCGGACCAGTCGCCGCCGGACGCCTCGAAGGTCGGCACGCCCTCGGTGGCCTCGTCGACGATGTGCGGGCTCGCGTGCGGTGCCTGCGCACCGGTGCTGTCGGGCTGTGCCATCAGTTGTACGACCTCCGCTCGTCGGGCGGCGGGATGCTCGCGCCCTTGTACTCGACCGGGATCCCGCCCAGCGGGTAGTCCTTACGCTGCGGGTGCCCGGGCCAGTCGTCGGGCATCTGGATCCGGGCCAGGCCCGGGTGCCCGTCGAACACGATCCCGAAGAAGTCCCACGTCTCGCGCTCGTGCCAGTCGTGACCGGGGTACACCCCGGTGGTGGACGGGATGTGCGGGTCGGACTCGGGGACCGCGACCTCCAGCCGCAGCCGGCGACCGTGCGTGACCGACACCAGGTGGTACACGGCGTGCAGCTCACGGCCCTCGTCGTAGGGGAAGTGCACACCTGAGACCCCGAGGCCCAGCTCGAACCGCAGGTCCTGGTCGTCGCGCAGAGCCTGGCACACGGTGAGCAGCTGCTCCCGGCGCACGTACAGCGTCAGCTCACCACGGTCGACCACGACCTGCTCGACGGCGTCGTCGAACGCCACGCCGCCCTCCTGCAGGACCTCGGCCAGGATGTCGACGACCTCGTCGAACCAGCCGCCGTACGGGCGGTCGCTCTGCCCCGGCATCGCCACGGTCCGGACCAGCCCGCCGTAGCCCGAGGTGTCGCCGCTGCCGGCGACCCCGAACATGCCGGTGCGGACGTCGACGATGTCCAGCCGGGTGCGGGAGCCGAAGGCGTTCTGCGACCCCGCCTCCAGGGCGGTCGCGGTGGACCGCTGCGGGGTGTCCGGTGCGGCGGTGCCGACCGTCCCGCCCGGGCCCTTCACGGCCTGCGCGGCGTCCTTGGCCTCGTCCGGTGCACCCTCCTGGGCCGCCTCGGCGGCGTCCGGGTCCACCCGGGTGGGCTCGGGGACGTCCTTGGGGGTCTCGCTCACCGCAGCAGCCCCTTCATCTGGGAGGTGGGGGTGGCCTCGAGGGCGGCAGCCTCGGCCGCGCGGGCGGCCTCCTGCCGGTTGACGCCCAGCGGCTCGGCCTGGATCTGGTCGTGCAGGGTCAGGATCGCGTTGAGGAGCATCTCCGGTCGCGGCGGGCACCCCGGCAGGTAGATGTCCACCGGCACCACGTGGTCCACGCCCTGCACGATCGCGTAGTTGTTGAACATGCCGCCCGAGGAGGCGCACACACCCATGGAGATGACCCACTTCGGCTCGGCCATCTGGTCGTACACCTGGCGCACGACCGGGGCCATCTTCTGGCTCACCCGACCGGCGACGATCATGAGGTCGGCCTGACGGGGCGAGGCCCGGAAGACCTCCATGCCGAACCGCGAGATGTCGAACCGGGGCGTGCCCGCGGCCATCATCTCGATCGCGCAGCAGGCGAGCCCGAAGGTCACCGGCCACAACGAGGCCTTGCGCATGTACCCGGCGAAGTTCTCGACCGTCGTCAGCAGGAACCCCGACGGTGCGTCCTCGATACCCATGCGTGCCCTCCCTCCTCGTCCTTGCTCAGTCCCACTCGAACCCGCCACGGCGCCACTCGTACACGAACGGCACCGTGATCAGGACGATGAAGGTCACCATGGCGACGACCCCGAAGAGCGCGAGCTCACCGAACGCGACCGCCCAGGGGTACATGAACACGACCTCGATGTCGAAGATGATGAACGTCATCGCCACCAGGTAGTACTTCACCGGGAACCGGCCGCCGCCGACCGCGCCCGGGGTCGGGTCGATCCCGCACTCGTACGCCTCGAGCTTGGCCCGGTTGTAACGCTTGGGGCCGATGATCGCGCTGGCGGCGACACCGCCCAGGGCGAGGACCGCGGCCACGCCCATCAGGACCAGGATCGGGATGTACGGGTTGGTCATCGGGCCCTCCTGATCAGGCACGGTCGGCTCCCGCGGACGTCCGCGGCGCCGTGGGTCACGGGGGCGCGGGGCGTCGGCGCCTCCGCCGAGTGTGGTCGGGTCATGCTGACGGCGCAATCCGGGTCAGGGCGGCGATGAACCTGTCGGACAGGTCGCCGCCGCGCGGCTCGTACACGTCGGCCAGGAGCTTGAGCGTCAGGCGCATCAGGGCGGGCCGTGGCAGGCCGTACCGGGTGCAGATCCGCATGACCTCAGGGTGCTCGATGAGGCTCACGAAGACCCGTCCCAGGCTGTAGTAGCCACCGAGCTCCCGGGACATCATCCGCGGGTAGGTCTCCAGGGTCCGCTCCCGGGCCGCGTCGGTGGTGCGCGACCGGGCCTGGGCGATGACCTCGGCCGCGTTCCGGGCCGCCTGCATCGCGTAGGCGATGCCCTCGCCGTTGAACGGGTTGACCATGCCGCCGGCGTCACCGACGAGCAGCACGCCGCGGGTGTAGTGCGGCTTGCGGTTGAACGCCATGGGCAGCGCGGCGCTGCGCACCGGGCCGACCTGGTTCTCGGGGGTGAAGCCCCACGAACGGGGCGTCTGGGCCACCCAACGCTGCAGCAGGTCCTTGTAGTCGATCCTGGTGGTCGCGGCCCGTGAGCTGACGCTGCCCAGCCCGACGTTCGCGGTCCCGTCGCCCAGCCCGAAGATCCAGCCGTACCCCGGCATGAGCTTCGAACGACCGGGCGGGCCGTCCCACAGCTCCAGGTGGGACTCCATCCACTCGTCGTCGTGGCGTGGCGTGCGGAAGTAGGTGCGGACCGCCACCCCCATGGGGCGCTTGGGGTCCTTCTCGATGCCCAGGGCCAGGGCCAGCCTGCCGGACACCCCGTCCGCGGCGACCACCAGGGGCGCACGGTAGGTGACCTCGTCCCCGGCCTTGCGCCCGGAGGCGCCCACCGGGCGTGCGGTGACCCCCACCACGCGTCCGGTCCGGTCGTCCAGGACCGGACCGGTGACGGACGTCAGCTCCTGGATGCGGGCACCGGCGCCGCGCGCGTGGGTCGCGAGCGCGTCGTCGAAGTCCCGCCGGGTGCGACTGACGCCGTAGTCGGGGAACGCGTCCAGGTCGGGCCACGGCAGCTCCAGGCGGTGCCCGCCGCCGTAGACGCGCAGGCCCTTGTTGCGGATCCAGCCGTCCTCGGGTCGCATCGGCACGCCCATCGCGACCAGCTCGCGCACCGACCGGGGCGTGAAGCCGTCGCCGCAGACCTTCTCCCGCGGGAACGCCGTCTTCTCCAGCACCAGGACGTCCAGGCCCGCGACGGCCAGGTAGTAGGCGGCGGTCGAGCCTGCCGGCCCCGCGCCTACGACGATGACGTCGGCATCGTCGCGCAGTCCCTCAGCTCCCACGCCCGCCTCATCCTTGTGAACGGTTTCACGAACCAAACGCACCAATACTAACGACCGACCCCGGGGGTGTCTGCGAAGGCTTACCTTCCTTCCGGGCCCAAGGTCCCGGGGTGCAGCACCACCACCCTGCGGCGGACCTGCGACGGGACCTCTGCCGTGGTGCGGTCAGCCGTCTGCCAAGGGCCGGACGGCCCGGTGCAGCGCCACGATGCCGCCGCTGAGGTGACGGTACGCCACCTCACCCCACCCGGCCTCCAGGACCAGCCGTCCCAGCGCCTGCTGGTCGGGCCACTCACGGATCGACTCCGCGAGGTACACGTACGCGTCCGGTTCCTTCGAGACCGCCCGGGCCACCGGTGGCAGCGCACGCATCAGGTACTCGGAGTAGACGACCCGCAGCGGGGCCCACGTGGGGGTCGAGAACTCGCACACCACCAGGCGGCCGCCCGGGCGCGTGACCCGCAGCATCTCGCGCAGCGCGGCCGACGTGTCCTGCACGTTGCGGAGCCCGAACGAGATCGTGACCGCGTCGAAGACGCCGTCGGCGAACGGCAGCCGCATCGCGTCCCCGGCGGTGAACGGCAGGTCGGGGCGCCTGGCCTTGCCGACCTGCAGCATGCCCACCGAGAAGTCGCACGGCACCACCTCGACGCCCGCGGCGTCGAACGGCTCGCTCGAGGTCCCCGTGCCCGCCGCCAGGTCCAGGACCCGCTCCCCCGGGACCGCGTCCACCGCGTCGATCGTCACCCGGCGCCACCGACGGTCCTGCCCCAACGAGATCACGTCGTTGGTCAGGTCGTACCGGTGCGCGATGCCGTCGAACATCGCGGCGACCTCCGCAGGACGCTTGGCCAGGCTCGCTCGCATGGGCACAGTCTCGCAGAGCGCAGCGACCACGGGCGCAGAGCGCAGCGACCAGGAGCGCAGAGCGCAGCGACCACGGGCGTCGTCCTACGATTGACCCGATGACTCCCGACCCCTCCTCCGCCGCCGCGGGCGCCCCCGAGCCCCTGGCCCCCCTGGTCGCCCGCACCGTCGCGGTCGAACCCGCGGACCTGCCCCGGGACCTGGTCGACCTGCTCCCGGCGCAGGGCGGCCTGGCGTGGGTGCGGCGCGGCGACGGGATGGTCGCCTGGGGCACCGCGCTGCGGATCACCAGCCACGGCCCCGACCGGTTCGCCGAGGCGGAGCGGACGTGGGCCGAGGTGGCCCGGCACGCCGTCGTGCGGGACGAGGTGGACCTGCCCGGCACCGGCCCCGTGGCGTTCGGGTCGTTCGCGTTCGCGGGATCCTCACCTGCCGGTGGTGCGCTGGTGGTCCCCACCACCGTCGTCGGCAGGCGCGGTGACCGCGCCTGGGTCACGACCATGGCCCTGGGCGCCGTCGGTGCCCCTCCCCTGGTGCCCGCGCCCCAG
>NZ_AXCZ01000148.1 GCF_000767165.1 Cellulomonas bogoriensis 69B4 = DSM 16987 | reverse complement strand
GGCCCCCCGAGGCCGCCGGCGGCACCGGCGTGCCACGACGAGGCGTGGGCGGTGGGGGACGACGAGCCATGTGTCGATTGTGCCCCGGTCCGTGACATCGCGCCCGCACGTCCGCGGGCGCGTTGACAGCCACGTGCCCGGACACACCGAGGGCCCGACCGTGCGGCCGGGCCCTCGGTGTGACGGGCTGGTGTCAGCCGCGACGCGGGAACGCGCTCGCGCCCGCGTAACGTGCGGCGTCGTCCAGCTCCTCCTCGATACGGAGCAGCTGGTTGTACTTGTTGATGCGCTCGCCACGGGCAGGCGCACCGGTCTTGATCTGGCCCGAGTTGGTGGCGACCGCGAGGTCCGCGATCGTGACGTCCTCGGTCTCACCGGACCGGTGGGACACCATGGCCGTGAACCCGGCGCGCTGCGCCATGGTCACCGCGTCCAGGGTCTCGGACAAGGTGCCGATCTGGTTGAGCTTGACCAGCAGGGAGTTCGCCGACTTCTCCTTGATGCCGCGGGCAAGACGCTCCGGGTTGGTGACGAAAAGGTCGTCACCCACGATCTGCACCTTGTCACCGACGCTCGCCACGAGCCCGGCCCAGTCCGCCCACGCGTCCTCGTCCAGCGGGTCCTCGATCGAGACCAGCGGGTAGTCCGCCACGAGCTTCTCGTAGAAGGCGATCATGTCCGCGGGCGAGGTGGCCTTGCCCTCGAACTGGTAGGTGCCCTCGGAGTAGAACTCCGTGGCGGCCACGTCGAGTGCCAGCGCGATGTCCGTGCCGGGCGTGAAGCCGGCCTTCTCGATCGCGACCAGGATCAGGTCCAGCGCGTCACGGTTGCTCGGCAGGTTGGGGGCGAAACCGCCCTCGTCGCCCAGACCGGTGGCCAGACCCTTGCTCTTCAGCACCGACTTCAGCGCGTGGTACACCTCGGCGCCGCTGCGCAGCGCCTCGCGGTAGGTCGAGGGGCCGATCGGGGCGATCATGAACTCCTGGATGTCCACGTTGGAGTCGGCGTGCGACCCACCGTTGAGGATGTTCATCATCGGCACCGGCAGCACGTGGGCGTTGGGGCCACCGACGTAACGGAACAGCGGGAGGTCCGCCGAGTCCGCCGCGGCCTTCGCCACCGCCAGGGACACGCCCAGGATCGCGTTCGCGCCCAGCTTGCCCTTGTTGGGGGTGCCGTCCAGGTCGATGAGCGCCTGGTCGACCAGACGCTGCTCGCTGGCCTCGAAACCGATCAGCTCAGGGGCGATGTCGTCCATCACCGCGCTGACGGCGTCCTGCACACCCTTGCCGAGGTAACGGCCCTTGTCTCCGTCGCGCCGCTCCACGGCCTCGAAGGCGCCGGTCGACGCGCCCGAGGGCACACCGGCCCGGGCGATGGTGCCGTCGTCGAGGGCGACCTCGACCTCCACGGTGGGGTTGCCGCGCGAGTCCAGGATCTCGCGTGCGCCTACGGCCTCGATCGTGGCCATGGAAGCTCCTTCGGACGATCTGTTCGATGGGTTCGGGCCCGCACCGGTGATGTGTCGCGTCCACGGACGCCGACGGTCGGAGGGACCCCGCCGCCGGTCTTCGTCAACCGGCCGGACTCCACAGTAGTGCTCATCCGCCCGGTGCGGGCGGGACGTTCGGTCGGTGGCGCGCCCCGCCAGACGCACCACCGACCCGATCACGGTCGGCCCATGCTCAGACCGGCACCGTGGCCGACGCCAACGCCTGGGAGATCTGCTCGACCTGGTCCTTCGCGTCGCCGAACAGCATGGCGGTGTTCTCCCTGAAGAACAGCGGGTTCTGCACCCCGGCGTACCCGGTGGCCATGGATCGCTTGAAGACGATGACCTGCTGGGACTTCCACACCTCGAGCACCGGCATGCCCGCGATCGGGGACGACGGGTCCTCCAACGCCGCGGGGTTCACCGTGTCGTTCGCACCGATGACCAGCACCACGTCCGTCTCGGCGAAGTCGTCGTTGATCTCGTCCAGCTCCAGGACGACGTCGTAGGGGACCTTCGCCTCAGCGAGCAGCACGTTCATATGCCCCGGCAGACGCCCCGCGACCGGGTGCACACCGAAGCGGACGTTCACCCCGGAGGCGCGCAGCTTCGCCACCAGGTCGGCCACCGGGTACTGGGCCTTGGCCACGGCCATCCCGTACCCGGGGGTGATGATCACCGACCGCGCCGAGGCGAGCATGTCCGCCACCTCGGCGGCCACCACCTCACGGTGCTCGCCCTGCTCCCCGTCCGAGGCCGCCGCCTTACCGCCCTCGGACCCGAAGCCGCCGAGGATCACGCTGATGAACGACCGGTTCATCGCCCGGCACATGATGTAGGACAGGATCGCGCCCGACGACCCGACCAGAGCACCCACGACGATCAGCAGGTCGTTGCCGAGCATGAAGCCCGCCGCCGCCGCGGCCCACCCGGAGTACGAGTTCAGCATCGACACCACCACCGGCATGTCACCGCCGCCGATGGAGGCGACCAGGTGCCACCCGATCAGCAGCGCGATGACCGTCATCACCGTCAGCGGCACCAGGGCGTTCTGCGCGACGAACCACACCATCAGGCCGAGCGAGGCCACGATCCCCACCAGGTTCAGCGCGTGCCGACGAGGCAGCATCAACGGCGCCGACGACATCTTCGCCGAGAGCTTCAGGTACGCCACCACCGAACCGGTGAACGTGATCGCACCGATGAACACCCCCAGGAAGACCTCCACCTGGTGGACGACGTCGGCCTCCTCGGTCAGGTAGGAGTTGAAACCGACCAGCACGGCCGCCAGGCCGACGAAGCTGTGCAGGATCGCGATCAGCTCGGGCATCTGCGTCATCTCGACGCTGCGGGCACGCCACACGCCCGCGCTCGCACCGATCGCGAACACCAGGGCGATGAGGATCCCGGTGACCAACGGTGAGCGCTCGCTGTTCTGCAGCGCGAGGACCACGGTCGCGGCCAGGGCCAGGACCATGCCGATCATGCCGAGGACGTTGCCCCGGCGGGCCGAGGTCTGGGCCGACAACCCGGCCAGGCTCAGGATGAACAGGACGGCCGCGACCAGGTACACGGCCTGCACGAACGAGGTGAGCACGTCAGGCGTCCTTCCGGAACATGCCGAGCATCCGGTACGTGACCAGGAACCCGCCGAAGATGTTGATGCTCGCGACCGCCGCGGCCACGAACGCGATCGCGGACACCACCGCGTTCGCCGAACCGATCTGGAGCAGCGCGCCGACCAGGATGATCCCCGAGATCGCGTTGGTCTGGGACATCAGGGGCGTGTGCAGCGAGTGCGAGACGTTGAAGATCACGTAGTAGCCGATGATCACCGCGAGGCCGAACACCGTCAGGTGCTGCTGGGTCTCGGGCGGGGCGACCGTCAGGACCAGCGCCGCCAGGACCGCCCCCAACCCCGCGAGGGTCATCCGGCGGGTCCGACGCCGGCGAGCGACCTCGGCGGCCACCCGGGCCTGCTCGACCGGGTCGACCTGGGGCGCCTCGTCCACCTGCGGGGCCGGGGCCGCCGAGACCTGCACCGGGGGCGGAGGCCACAGCACCTCTCCCCCGGTGGTGACCGTCATGCCCCTCTGGACCGGGTCGTCCAGGTCCAGGGTCACGCGACCGTCCCGCTCGGGTGTCAGCAACGACATGAGGTTCACGATGTTCGTGCCGAACAGCTGCGACGTGTGCCGCGGCATCCTGCTCGTCAGGTCCGTGTAGCCCAGGATCACCACGCCGTTGTCGGTGACGACGCGCTCGCCCGGGACGGTGAGCTCGCAGTTGCCTCCACCGGACGCCGCCAGGTCGACGATCACGCTGCCCGGGCGCATCGCCGCCACCATGGCCGCGGTGATCGTGCGCGGGGCCTTGCCCCGAACGAGCGCCGTGGTCACCACGACGTCCGCACGTGCGGTCTCCTGCGCGTACATCTGCGCCGTGAGCGCCTCCTGCTCGGCCGTCAGCTCAGCGGCGTAGCCGTCGGCGCTGACCTCCTGCTGAGCCGCCTCGGCCTGCACGAACTGCGCGCCCATGGACTCGATCTGCTCACCGACCTCGGGACGCACGTCGAACGCACGCACCTGTGCTCCCAGGCTGCCTGCCGCACCGATGGCAGCCAGGCCCGCGACACCCGCACCGATCACGAACACGTTCGCAGGAGCGGTCTTGCCCGCGGCGGTCACCTGGCCGGTGAACATGCCGCCGTACTCCTCGGCAGCCTCGATCACGGCCCGGTACCCGGCCACGTTCGACAGGGTGCTCAGCACGTCGATCGATTGGGCGCGCGAGATCCGCGGCACCGCATCCAGCGCAAGGGCGGTGATGCCCCGTGCGGCGAGGTCCTCGACCAGGCCCGGGTTGGCGGCGGGCGCCATCATCGAGACGAGGGTGGCATCGCCACCGAGGCGGTTCAGCCTCGTGTCCCCGGTCGCGTCGATGGTCGTGACCACATCCGCCGCCCACACCTGGGCCTCGGGCACGATCGTCGCACCTGCCTCGGCATAGGCGAGGTCGGGGAAGCTGGCGCCCTCTCCGGCACCCTCCTCCACGACGACGTCGTAGCCGAGCTTGCGCAGCTGGGCGACAGTCGCGGGTGTCGCCGACACCAACCGTTCTCCCGGTCGTGACTCCCGGGGCACGCCGATCTTCATCCGGTCTCTCCTCGTCGTGGCCGAAGCGGCCTGAAAAAGGGGCCTGACCCCCGGGGAAACCGTAGGTCCCGACGTGCGCCCATCCGGAGGACGTTCGGCTCAGTCCACATCCTGGATCGGCCCGGGCGGGTCGGCCTCGCGGGCGTCGGCCTCGACAGCCCGCAGCGTGCGCCGCAACGCACCCTCGGCGTCCACACCGCGCCCCTCCGCCTCGACCACGAGCGCGAGGAGCCGGGAACCGAGGTCCGCGTCGTCCGGTACGGCGTCCGCGACCGGCGGCGGGTACCCGGCGCGCCGCAGTCGCGACACGACCTTCTGGGCCCGTGCCAGCGCCGGAAGCGACGGCGGGATGCCGTCGAGCGCACCCCGGGCGGGCTTCTCCTCGCGCTTGATGCGGTCCCACTGGCGGTGGAGGTCGGCGCCCTCGACGGCGCCCGCGTCCCCGAACACGTGCGGGTGACGCCGGACCAGCTTCTCGACCACACCGCGCGCGACGTCCTCGACGTCGAACGGCTCGTCCGGGTGCTCCTGGGCGAGCCGTGCGTGGAAGACGACCTGCAGGAGCAGGTCGCCCAGCTCCTCACGCATGGCGTCCCGATCACCGGACTCGACAGCCTCGACGACCTCGTGGACCTCCTCCACCGCGTAGCGCAACAAGGACTCGTGGGTCTGCTCCGCGTCCCAGGGGCACCCGCCAGGTGACCGCAGCCGGTCCATGACGGCCACCAGATCGGACCACGCCGATCTCGACCGGGTCACCGGCCCCCCGTCCGTCACGGCCTCACTCGACGTAACGGATCCAGTCCAGCTGGATGGCCTCGATGCCACCGGCCTCCGCGCTGAAACGCCCGTAGCGCGGGTTCACCTGGATCTCGGCGGCCGCGAACCGGCTCTGCAGCTCGGTGATGACCGCGTCCTGGTCGTTCTCGGCGAACAGCTGCTGCAGGGCCAGGTCGGCGCGCAGCACCTCGAACGCCTCGTCACCCAGCTGGTCCGCCGCCTCGGGCCCGACGTTCACCGTCACGCTGTCGCGGACGTCCTGCATCGAGAGCGCGGCGCCCTGGTCGGCGCTCACACCGTGCACGAACGGGGCCAGGACCAGCATCTGCACCACGATCTGAGGGCCCACACCCGGGAACTGCTCGACCAGGTCGGACTGGGCCGTCGCCACGTAGGACTGGCTGATCACCTCGCCGTCGACGATCGCCGCAGCGCCCGGCTGCCCCTCGCACGCCGTCAGCAGCACCGCCGTGACACCTGCCGTCGCCGCCGCGACCACTGTCCGCACCCTCACGTGCCCGCCTCCCTCGACTCGGCGCACCACCACGCCCGACCAGTCATCGTAGGCGACGTCGCGCTCACCGCGAGGCGCCGTCCGCCGCGGCCGCGACCTCTCCCAGCAGCACCGCCCGCACGAACGTGCGCAACCACTCCAGCAGATCCGCACCGGCAAGCGGCTTGCCACCCACCCGGGCCGTCGTGGGAAACGGCACCAGGACGGTGCGGACCGCGGGCTTGAGCACCGTGCCCGGGTACAGGCGCTTGAGGCGCAGCTGGGCCGACTCGGCCAGCTCCACGGGCGCGAACCGCACGAACTTGCCCTGGGCCGTGACGTCCGTCAGCCCGGCGCCCCGCGCAAGGTTGCGGAACGCAGCGACCTCGAACAGGTTCTCCACCGGCGCCGGCACCGGCCCGTACCGGTCCACCAGCTCTGCGCGCACCGCGTCCAGCGCCTCCGCGGTCGAGGCGTCGGCGACCTTCCGGTACGCCTCCAGCCGCAGCCGCTCGTGCTCGATGTACTCGTGCGGGACGTGCGCGTCGACCGGCAGCTCGAGCGTCACCTCGGCGGGCCGCTCGTCCGCCTCACCCCGGAACGCGGCGACGGCCTCACCGACCATCCGGACGTACAGGTCGAACCCGACGCCCGCGATGTGCCCCGACTGCTCCCCGCCGAGCAGGTTGCCCGCCCCGCGGATCTCCAGGTCCTTGAGCGCCACCTGCATGCCCGAGCCCAGGTCGGTGTTCGCCGCGATCGTGGCCAGACGGTCGTGCGCGGTCTCGGTCAACGGCCGCTCCGGGGGGTACATGAAGTACGCGTACGCCCGCTCCCGGCCACGACCCACCCGA
>NZ_AXCZ01000242.1 GCF_000767165.1 Cellulomonas bogoriensis 69B4 = DSM 16987 | reverse complement strand
ACCCCGCAGCTGGTGCAGCTGGGACAGGCCGAGCCGGTCGGCCCGGTCCACGATCAGCGTGTTCGCGTTCGAGATGTCCAGACCGGTCTCCACGATGGTGGTGCAGACCAGGACGTCGAACCGCTTCTCCCAGAAGTCCACGATCACCCGCTCGAGCTCGTGCTCGCTCATCTTGCCGTGAGCCGTCGCGACACGGGCCTCGGGCACCAGCTCGGCCAACCTGGACGCCGTCCGGGAGATCGAGTCGACCTTGTTGTGGACGAAGAACACCTGGCCCTCGCGCAGCAGCTCGCGCCGGATCGCGGCCGTCACCTGCTTCTCGTCGTACGCCCCCACGAACGTCAGCACGGGGTGCCGCTCCTCGGGCGGGGTGGCCAGCGTCGACATCTCCCGGATGCCCGTGACGGCCATCTCCAGGGTGCGCGGGATGGGTGTCGCGCTCATCGCCAGCACGTCCACGTTGGTACGCAGTTGCTTGAGCGTCTCCTTGTGCTCGACCCCGAACCGCTGCTCCTCGTCGACGATCACCAGACCCAGGTCCTTGAACCGCACCTGCCCGGTGATCAACCGGTGGGTGCCGATCACCACGTCCACCGACCCGTCACCCAGACCCTCGACCACCTCACGCGACTCGGACTCCGTCTGGAACCGGGACAGCGCCTTGACCGTCACCGGGAACGCCGCGTACCTCTCGGAGAACGTGTCCAGGTGCTGCTGCACCAGGAGCGTCGTCGGCACCAGCACCGCGACCTGCTTGCCGTCCTGGACCGCCTTGAACGCCGCACGCACCGCGATCTCGGTCTTGCCGTACCCCACGTCACCGCACACCAGGCGGTCCATGGGCACGGTCTTCTCCATGTCGGCCTTGACCTCGTCGATCGTGGCCAGCTGGTCCGGGGTCTCGACGTGCGCGAACGCGTCCTCCAGCTCACCCTGCCAGGGGGTGTCGGGCCCGAACGCGTGGCCCTGCGTCGCCATCCGGGCCGAGTACAAGCGGATCAGCTCACCGGCGATCTCCTTGACGGCCTTGCGGGCCCGACCCTTCGTCTTGGCCCAGTCCGAGCCGCCCATCTTGTTGAGGGTGGGGGCCTCCCCACCGGTGTACTTGGTGACCTGGTCCAGCTGGTCGGTGGGGACGTACAACCGGTCCCCCGGCTGACCCCGCTTCGAGGCGGAGTACTCGATCACCATGTACTCGCGGGTGCCGGCGGTGGGACCCGAGCCGATGGTGCGCTGGACGAGCTCCACGAAGCGGCCCACCCCGTGCTGCTCGTGGACCACGAAGTCCCCGGGCCGCAGCGCCAGCGGGTCCACGGTGTTGCGACGCCGGGACGGCATCGCCCGCATGTCCTTGGTCGTGGCACCGGCACGCCCGGTCAGGTCGGCCTCGGCCAGCACCGCCAACCGCAGGTCCGGGGCCACGAACCCCTTGCCCGAGGCCGCGGTGACCAGCACGACCCCCTCCTCGGGCTCCTCCGGCACACCTGGCACCAGGCGCGCCGGGACGTCCATCGAGGACAGCTGCTCGACCATCCGCTGGGCCGGGCCGGGCCCCTCGGTGGTGAGGACCAGCCGCCACCCGTCGCGCTGCAGCTCACGCACGTCGGCGACCGCCCGCGCGACGTCACCGCGGTACCCCTGGACGTCCCGCGCACCGACCACCAGCGACGTGGCCTCCGCGGCGGGCTCCGCACCGGGGTCGTCGTCCGCCCCGGCGCCCAGCCCGGCATCGAGGGTGAAGCTGCTGAACGTCCACCAGCCCAGACCCCGACCCAGGGCGATCTCCCGGGCCTGGGCGTACTCGATGAACGAGGCCGCCCGCAGGTCGATCGGGGTGCTCCCACCAGCGGCCGCCGCCGTCCACGCGGCCTCGAGGAACTCCTCTGTGGTGGCGAGCAGGTCATGGGCCCGACGCCGGACCCGCTCCGGGTCCACCACCACCAGCAGGCCACCATCGGGAACCAGGTCCAGGACCGGGACCATCCGGTCGACCAGCACCGGGGCCAAGGACTCCATCCCCTCGACCGCGATCCCGGCCGCGAGCCTGTCCAGCATCTCCGTGGCGCCCGGCAGCTGGGGCACCAGCTCGGCGGCCCGACGCCGCACGTCGTCGGTCAGGAGGATCTCCCGGCACGGCGGGGCCCACAACCCCTGCTCGGCGACCTCCAGGCTGCGCTGGTCGGCGACGGAGAACCAGCGGATCTCCTCGACCTGGTCGCCCCAAAGCTCCACACGCACCGGGTGGTCGTCCGTGGGCGGGAACACGTCGAGGATGCCACCACGGACCGCGAACTCCCCGCGCCGCTCGACCATGTCGACTCGGGTGTACGCCGCTGCGACCAGACGCTCGGCCACGTCGCCCAGGTCCGCCTGCCCGCCGGCCTGCAGGGACACCGGTTCCAGCTCGCCCAGACCTGCGACCACCGGCTGGAGCAGCGCCCGCACCGGGACGACCAGCACGCGCACCGGCCCGGCCTGGCCGCTGCCCTGCTCGGGGTGGGCCAGGCGGCGGAACACCGCCAGGCGTCGGGCCACGGTGTCGCTGCGGGGTGACAACCGCTCGTGCGGGAGGGTCTCCCACGCGGGCAGCACCGCGACGTCGTCCGGCTGCAGGTAGCAGCGCAGCGCAGCAGCGAGGTCGTCCGCCTCACGGCCCGTGGCCGTCACCGCCACCACGCACCCGTCCGGCCGCCCCTCCCGGGTGCCGGCCTCGACGGACTCCAGGACGGCCGCGACCAGTGGTGCACGAGCACCTGCGGGCAGGACGGCGTCGACGACGGGTTCGCGGGCGGGCGGCGCCAGCCGTGCGAGCCCGGCGAGGCGCGCGGCGGCGGGGTCGGCGAGGAGGGCGGGCAGCACACCGGTGAGGTTCATGGGTCCCGTTCTCGGGCAGAGGGCAGCACTGACGGCCCGCGCCACCGTGGGGCGACGGGCCGTCAGTGAGTCTACGAGCGCTCAGCCCCTCAACGCGGGGTGAGCGTCGCGGTGAGGTCGAAGC
>NZ_AXCZ01000118.1 GCF_000767165.1 Cellulomonas bogoriensis 69B4 = DSM 16987 | reverse complement strand
CCGAGGACCTGTGCCGTGCCGCGCTGGCCGCGGTGCTGGACCTCACCGGGTTCGACAGCGGGGCGCTGTGGACCCTGGACGTGGGCGCCGGGCCCGTCGGCGGGGGCACGGTGACGGTCGCGGCCCGGCGTGGCCCGGTCGCCGACGTCCTGGTCGGGATGCCGGACGCCCAGGTCCACCAGCTGCGTGAGCTCGTCACCGACCTCACCTCCTGCTACAGCGGCGGTACGGACCTCAGCCTGGCCGTCCCGCCGATGCACACGCTGCGCGAGCGCGGGATCCGTGGGGTGCTGGTGGTCCCGGTGCGGGACGGGTGGAACCTCACCGGCGTCCTGACCGTGGTGAGCACGTCCAGCGCGTACGTCGCCCCCGAGTCCGTCGACGCGATCGAGGCCCTGGTGCTCCAGGCGGGCAGCCGGTTGGCCGCGCTGCGCCGGGTGGCGGAGCTCTCCGGGGTCGCGGCGCACGTGCACCAGCTCCTGGCCCCGCGCGCCGCGGGTGCGCCGTGGGGCCCGGGCGGTCGCCGCCTGCAGGGCTCGCGGGACGTGCCCCCGGCCCGGCCGACACCTGCCTGAGCGACTTTCACCCCTGACGGGTCCCCCGCAGGGGTGTGGTCGAACGAATCGATTCGACTACTGTGGTGCACCGGCCGCAGGTCCCTCCGCGGCACCCTCGTCCCGTCGCGGAGAACCCGATGTCCAAGGCCCTGACCGTCGGACGCCCCTGGCGCGTCCTGCTGGTGTTCCTCGTGCCCCTGTTCGCGGGCAACGTCGTCCAGCAGGCCTACCAGCTGACCGACGCGGTGGTCGTGGGCCGGTTCCTGGGTGTGCAGGCCCTCGCGGCCGTGGGCGCCACCGGCAGCTTCCTGTTCCTCCTCCTCGGGTTCGCGTGGGGCATGACCTCGGGGTTCGCGATCCCCACCGCGCAGGCGTTCGGTGCGGGCGACATGCGCGCGGTGCGCCGGTCGATCGCGGCCGGGACGATCCTCACCGCCGCGGTCAGCCTGCTGGTCACCCTGGTCGCGCCCGTGCTCACCGAACCGGCGCTGCGCCTGCTGCGCACCCCCGAGGAGCTGATCCCGCAGGCCACCACGTTCGCGGTGGTGAGCTTCCTGGGCACCACCGCGACCATGTTCTTCAACTACCTGGCGGCCATCCTGCGGGCGGTCGGCGACTCCCGGACCCCGCTGATCTACCTGGTGCTGGCATGCGTGCTGAACATCGCCCTGGTGCTGCTCGCGGTGCCGGTGCTCGGGATGGGCCTGGGCGGGGCGGCCGCCACCACGGTGATCGCCCAGGGGGTCTCGGTGGCCCTGTGCCTGCACCACGTGCGGCGCAGGGTTCCCGAGCTGCACGTCCGCCGTGAGGACTGGCGCCTGACCCGCCGCGAGGTCGGCCGCCACCTGCACCTGGGCGTCCCCATGGGCTTCCAGGCGTCGGTGATCGCCCTGGGCATGATCGCGGTGCAGGTGCGTCTGAACGACCTGGGCGCCGATGCCGTGGCCGCCTACACCACCGGCGTGCGTGTGGACCACGTCGCCATGGCCCTGTTCAGCTCCCTCGGCATCGCCGTGTCCATGTACGCCGCCCAGAACCTCGGGGCCCGCCGGCCGGACCGGATCCGCACCGGTGTGCGCCAGGCGCTGTGGATGGCCGTCCTCGGTGCTCTTGCCGTCGGCTCCGTGGTGGTCCTGGCCGGCGCGGGTGTGGTGCGACTGTTCATCGGGACGGGCGAGGAGCACGTGGTGTCCATGGCCGCGTACTTCCTGCTCGTCAACGGTGGGCTGTACGTGGTGCTGGGGACCCTGTTCGTCCTGCGCGGGGCGCTCCAGGGCCTGGGCTACACCGCCGTCCCCACCGTCACCGGCGTCCTGGAGCTCGTGTGCCGCATCGGCGCCGCCCTCGTCCTGGGGGCCTGGTGGGGTTTCGAGGGCGTCGTCTGGGGCAACCCCCTGGCGTGGTTCGCGGCCATGCTCGTCCTCGTGCCCGCCTACGTCCGGGCCTCCCGTGCGCTGGGCACCGGCGGACCGGTGGTCGACCCGGCGGCACCGGCCCCGGTCGAACGCCCGGTCGCGTGCTGACGGGGCCAGGGGCGAAGGGTCAGCTGAACCGGGACGTGTCCCCGGCGCCGACCCGCACGACCTCGGGCTGACCCTCGGACCAGTCCACGACGGTGGTGGGTTCGGTGCCGCAGTCGCCTCCGTCGACGACGGCGTCGAGCACGTGGTCCAGCTCGGAGCGGATCTCCCACCCCTCGGTCATCGGTTCCTCCTGACCGGGCAGCAGCAGGGTCGAGGACAGCAACGGCTCGCCCAGCTCACGGACGAGGGCCTGGGCCACCGGGTGCTGCGGGATCCGTACCCCCACGGTGCGCTTGCGGGCGTGCGCCAGCCGTCGCGGGACCTCCTTGGTGGCGGGGAGGATGAAGGTGTAGGGCCCGGGGGTCGCGGCCTTGATCGCACGGAACGCGGAGTTGTCGAGGTGCACGAGCTGGCCCAGCTGGGCGAAGTCCGCACACACCAGCGTGAAGTGGTGCTTGTCACCGAGCTGCCGGATGCGTCGGATCCGGTCGACAGCCGTGTGGGAGTCCAGACGCGCGCCGAACGCGTAGCAGGAGTCCGTGGGGTAGGCGATGAGGGCGTCGTCGCGGAGCATCGCCACCACCTGCCCGATCGTGCGGGGCTGCGGGTCCTGCGGGTGCACGTCGTAGTACCTGGCCATGCCTCGAGCCTAGATCGGGTCGTGCAGGGCCGCCGCCCAGGGCCACGGCCGGTGTCAGGACGTGCGGCAGCGCCCCAGCTCACGGTCCATGGCGTCGTGCTCGGCGGCCGTGACCCACAGCCCGTGATCGGCCTTGACCTCGATCATCAGCACGACGTACGCGCACCGGAACCCCCGGTTCGGGGGAAGCCACGTCGCCGCGTCGGCGTCGCCCTTCTGCTGGTTCAGGGGCCCGTCCACGGCCAGCAGGTTCGCCGGGTCGTTCGCGAACTCCAGGCGCTCCTGGGGTGTCATCTGCTGGGCGCCCTTCTGCCACGCGTCCGACAACGCGACCACGTGGTCGATCTGCACCTCGGCGCTGCGCTCCCCGCGCTCGAAGTCGATCGTGTCCCCCGAGTACGGGTCCACCAGGGTCCCGGTGAGGACCACGCACCCGTCCGTCCCGGGGCGGGTCGTGATGTCCGTCAGGTCCCGGCGCAGGATGTCGTTGCGGGTGTCGCACCCGTTGCGGTCCACGTCCGCCCATGCGGGCCCGAACTCGTCCCGGCTGTACCCCGTTCGCGGCGCACGGCCCTTGACCGGCAACGACGCCAGGTCCTCACGGGCGTCGGCCAACCGCTCGGGGGTGACGGTGACGACGTACGGCTCGCTCCTGGTGCCGAGCAGGTCCGGCAGCCCGAGATCCTCACCGACGTCCGTCCCGCCCAGGAGCACCGCGGCGAGCGCGAGGCTGACGAGCGTGGCCAGGGGCGCGCTGCGCGCACCGCGGCGACGGCGCTGGGGGGAGCGGGAGGGTCGGGGGCGCTGACTCACGGCGACAGGGTTCCACACCGTCCGGGCCGTGCCGACCAGGGGACCGTCAGGACGGGACGCGTCCCGCGGGCGGTCGCACTCAGCTGCTGGGTCGGGCCTCGGCGGCCTTGTACGCCTGGGCGCGGGGCACGTAGCGGGCCGCGTTGTCGAGGAGTGCGGCGACCTCGTCGTCGGTGAGGTCGCGGCGCACCTTGGCGGGGACCCCGGCCACGAGCGAACGCGGGGGGATGACCGTGCCCTCGAGGACCACGGCCCCGGCGGCGACCAACGACTCCCGGCCCACCACGGCCCCGGTCAGGACGGTCGCGTTCATCCCGATCAGGCACCCGTCCTCGATGTGGCACCCGTGGATCACCGCCCCGTGCCCCACGCTCACGTCGGCCCCCACCACGGCCGGCGAGCCGGCCTCGGTGTGCACCACCACGGTGTCCTGCAGGTTGGAGCGGTCCCCGAGGACGATCTCGTCGATGTCGCCGCGGGCCACCGCCCCGAACCAGACGCTGGCCCGGGCGCCGATCCGGACCTTGCCGATGAGCGCCGCGCCGGGGGCGACCCAGGCGGTCTCGTGGACGTCGGGGGTGCGGTCGGCGAACGGGAGGAGGATCACCCCGCCAGGCTAGTCGGCGCGTCAGGCCCGGGTCAGGACCGCCACCAGGAAGTCGGACCGGGGCGTGAACGGGCGCAGGTCCCAGGTGCCGAGTGCGACGTCCAGACGCAGGCCGGCGCCCTCGACGTCGGCGAAGAACGTCTCGAACGCGTACCCGCGTCCGGCGCCGAACCCCACGACCGCCCGGCCCTCGGGTGCCAGGTGGGCGGCGAACCCCGCCAGGACGTCCCGGTGGGTGCCGTCGGCGAGGAACGTCATGACGTTGCCGGCGCACACGATCACGTCGAACGGGTCGGTGATCCCCTGGGCGGCCAGGTCGAGCTCGGCCAGGTCACCCACCACCCACCTGGGCCCGGGGTGGTCGGCCTCCGCGGCCTCGATCAGCACGGGGTCGACGTCCACGCCGACGACGTCGTGCCCCCGGGCGGCGAGCTCGGCACCGACCCGACCCGGCCCGCACCCGGCGTCCAGGACCCGCGAGCCGCGCGGGACCATCGCGTCGACCATCCGCGCCTCACCGGCGAGGTCGGCACCCTCCGCCCGCATCGTCCGGAACCGCTCGACGTACCAGTGCGAGTGCTCCGGGTCGGCGGCGACCTTCGCTTCCCAACGGCTCTGACGACGCATGCACCCAGTGTGGGGCATGGCGGAAGAGCGGATCGAGGGCGATCCTGGACAAAGGTGAGAATGGTTCTTATTCTCGTGCGGTGCGCCTGACGTCCGATCGGCTCCCTTTGCCCGCTCCCCCCCGTTGGTCCCCTTCGCCCGGCCGGAGACCCCGGACCGGTGTGGTGCGCCGCTCGCTCGCCGGCGCCGGCGCGATCTTGGTGGTGCTCGGCGTCGCCGCCCAGGCCGCCGCGGTGTCCGGCCCGCTCCCCGGGTCGCCGGTGGCCGGCCCCGCCCGGCAGGTTCTCGCGACCGAGCACACCGACGCGTTCTCCGTGTTCATGGACGACGGGCGCCTGAGCCTGGCGACCATGGCGGACCTGGGTTCGCGTCGCGGCGTCCGCCTGGACCCGGACGCGACCGTCTTCCACGTGACCGACGACGCGCGCCGGGCCGCGCCGACCGGCAGTGCGTTCGGGTTCCTCGGGGTCGCACCGGGCGCACCTGTGCACGTGATCCCGCAGGCCTACACACCAGGCATCCTCTGGGCCGGATGGAACACCGAGAGGGTCCCCGCGTCGGCGGTGGGCGGACCGATCAGGCTCACCGTCGAGGACGTCCGCGGGCCCGGTGCCGTCGAGATCTACGAGAGCGGCGTCGACGGGCCGCAACGACTGCTGAGCAGCCGTGACCGAGGGCTGCGCTCGTTGGCCGTCCCGGCGAACACCCACGCCCACGCCAGCTGGGTCTTCACCGAGCCCGGCGTCTACCGGATCACGGTCGGCGCCTCGACCACCACCCCGCAGGGCGCGCCACTGCGAGCCACGTCCCGCACCTACGTGTTCGCAGTCGGCGGTTCGAGCCTGGAAGCCGTGCCGACGCAGGTCCAGATCGCCGGACGTACCGCCGGCGAGGGTCAGGTCGCCCTCACCGCCGACGTCGGCTGGGCGGCCCGGGACCAGGGGTGGGCACCAGGTGGCCGTGTCACCTTCGTCCACCGCGCGGGCGGGGTCGAGACCGACCTCGGGCACGCCCCGGTCTCGGCAGGTCAGGCACAGCTGACCGCGGCGCCGCCCGGGGGTGGGCAGGTGCTCGCCCGGTTCGAGCCGACCGAGGCCCAGCTGGTGGGGAGCGCCACGTCCGCCGCGCTCCCCAACCCGGTCGCCGCCACCACCCCGCAGATCACCGGGGTCAGCCCCGGTTACGCGCCGGGGGAGACCGCCGAGCTCGCCCTGGAGGGGCACGAGGCGCTCGGCGCGGCCCGTGCGGTGTGGGTGGTCCAGCCCGCAGCGGACGAGGCGTGGACCCAGGACGGCTGGGCCCTGTCGGTGGCCGTCGACGAGTCCCTCGACGGGGCCCAGGTCACCGCGGCGCTCGAGGCCGAGGACGGGACCCGTCTCGGTGAGACACCTGCGGTCACCCTCAGGCTCGCACCGGCCCAGGAGCCGTCCCCGGCACCGACGACGTCGCCGCCCGCAGAAGCGGCCCCCGAGCAGGAGCCGACGGTCCCGCCGTCCGGCGACCCGGTCCCGGCTCCCGACCCTGAGGTGCCCGAGGGCTCCGGAGCGCCGTCCCCCGCCGGTGGTGCCACCACCACCACCGCCGCCGTGGAGTGCATCCCGACCGCCGTCACCGAGACGGTGGAGGCCGGCCAGGTCGACGTCGTCACCGAGGGCCATCTCGACCTCGGCCCCACCATCCAGGACGGGTCGCTCGTCGTCGCCGTCAAGGACGACCGCTCCGGGACACAGGTCTGGCGGTCACCGGGAGAGCTGGTGCTGCACCTCGGTGAGGCGGCCCGGACGCCGGTGCCGGCCGGTGAGGACTTCTCGTTCCTCGGCACCGGGCACGTGTGGGCGATCCCGCTCGCCCAGCGAACGGGAGTCCCGTGGCTCGGGTGGAACACCCAGCACCCCACCATCGCCGGACGGGCCTCCGGGCCGATGACCCTGACCCTGGAGTCCGTCGACGGCCCCGGCAGTCTCGCGGTGTACTCGCTCGACTCGTTCGGCGGCGTGGGCGACCGGTACTTCGGCACCGTCGACGGCTTCCCCCGTTCGACCTCGGTGCCCGTCGGCGCCGCAGGTGTGCACGTCCACGGGATCTGGGCCTTCACCGCCGAGGGCATCTACCGGGTGACCGTCGGGTTCTCCGGCACGGTCGACGGCGCCGCCCGGTCCGGTACGGCGGTGATGACGTTCGCCGTCGGTGACGTCGACCCCGCCGGTGCCGCCCAGGCCTCGACCGTCACCCGGTACGTGGGCCGCACCCCCGACGGGGAGGAGTGCGAGCTCGACGCGTCCCAAGCCGGCGGTGGGCTGGCGCGGACCGGCCTCGCCGACCAGACCCTCGTCGACCTCGGCGTCGTCGGAGGCGCCCTCCTGGCCGCCGGGCTCGCCCTCACCGCGCTGTCCGCAGTCGGGCGCGAGCCCAGGCGGCGCACCCCGGGCCGGTGACGGCCACGGCCCCCACCTGATCTGAGCAGTCCCGCACCATCCAAAGAGAGGACGACAGAATGACATTGACGACACTTCGGAGGCGCGCAGGTGCCTCCGCAGCGGTGGCGGCACTCGCCGCCACGGCGCTGGCGCTGCCGGCCCAGGCCGTGCCCGTCGAGGACAGCGTCTACGCCGACCGGACCGTGATGTCGACGGGTCACCTCGACCTGCTGTACGTGCACGTCGTGGACGGTCAGAAGAGCCTGCTGGCGCACACCGAGCTCGGCGACCTGGAGGCGTCCGAGCTGGTCCTGCACGCCAAGCCGTCCGTGGCCGCCAGGACCGTCAGCGCGATGGTCGCGACGCTGCCCGGCATGAAGGCCCAGGGGGAGACCTACTACCTTCTGCCGCAGTCGAGCCAGCCGGGCCAGCTGTTCGTCGGCTTCGGGTACTCCTCGGCGCTTCCCACCGGCACGTCCGTCACGCACGCGATCACCGACTTCGAGGGTCCCGGCGAGCTCGTCGTGTGGCAGAACACCGAGGACGGTCCGCTCCCGTTCGTCGGGTCCGCGGACGACGCGCCGTCGTCGTTCACCAGCAGCGCGAGCCATGAGCACGTCAACTGGGGCTTCACCGACCTCGGTGAGTACACGATCACGGTCACCTCGTCCGTCACCGTCCCCGGCGGGATCGCCGAGACCCTCGCACCTGCCACCTACACGGTGTACGTGGGCGAGGACCTCCCCGCGGCCGACAACGGCGGCCCCGGTGAGCCCGGAGACCCCAGCGGGCCCGGCGACACGGAGACCGTGCTGACGGTCACCGGCCTCGCGCACCACTACCACGCAGGCGGGATCGCCAGCCTCACAGCGGTGCAGGAGCCCGACACCGGTGAGAGCCACTACCACTGGTTCACCCGGGAGGGTGACGCCGGGGAGTGGGAGGTCGTGCCCGGCGCCAGCTCCGAGACCTACTCCTTCGTGGTCCGCACCGCGGACGACGGGTTGCAGGTCAAGGCCGTCCTCTACGGGCAGGACCACGGTGTCATCGCCGAGTCCGAGCCCGTCACGATCGACGTGGACGACCACGGCAACGACCCGGTCAACGGCCCGACCATCACCGCCACCCTGCCCGCGAACGAGGGCTCGCTCACCGTGAGCGTGGCTCCGGAGAACCGTGAGGTCGACCTCGGTGACCTGACTCTCGCGCCGGAGGCCGACCGCCACGTCGCGGACGGGTCCCTCAAGCCGATCAC
>NZ_AXCZ01000311.1 GCF_000767165.1 Cellulomonas bogoriensis 69B4 = DSM 16987 | reverse complement strand
ACCAGGGGTGGGTCGCCTCGGGTCGCGTCCGAGCCTTCACCACCATCGACGGCTCCACCCTCCACGGCAGCCACCTCGGGTGGGAGCCCACCGTCCTGGGGGCATCGGACGGGCAGTCCGTCACGGCGGGCCCGGCGGTCGCGGGGACGCTGAGCGAGGGGCCCGGTCTCTCGGCCTGGCGTGTCCTGGGGCAGGCGACCGAGGGCGCCGGACGTGGCACCGCGCAGCTCGGGGCAGGGCTCCTCCTGGAGGCGCCCACCACCCTGACGGCCGGCACCTACACCGGGATGCTCATCCTGACCGTCATCTGACCGCAGCCACCCTGGACCCCCGGACGCGCTCCGGGGGTCCACGGTGCGCCCGAGGAGAGGGCTCATGCCCGCACACCGCTCATCCCCCCGTGTGGTCCGCTCGACATCGCGCCGCGCATGGCGCGCCGCACGTGCCCCCCTGACCGCCCTGGCCCTCACCACGGTCCTGACCGGCGGTGCCGTCCCACCCGAGGCCACCGTCGAGGACGCCCAGCCCGAGCCCGCACCGTCGACCTGGTCGGTCGCACCCGCCTCGGC
Organism: Cellulomonas bogoriensis 69B4 = DSM 16987; assembly: GCF_000767165.1. Classification (GTDB taxonomy): domain Bacteria; phylum Actinomycetota; class Actinomycetes; order Actinomycetales; family Cellulomonadaceae; genus Actinotalea; species Actinotalea bogoriensis. Next base: position 1,073 of record NZ_AXCZ01000311.1, on the reverse strand, counting down.
CGAGGGCCCGGACGGACGCCCCCGGTTCGAGTACGTGGTGGAGCCGGGCCACAGGTACGACGACCACGTCGCGGTCCGCAACGTCGGCACCGAACCGCTGCAGCTCGAGGTCTACGCCGCCGACGCCGCGAGCGGCGAGATCGACGCGTTCACGGTCCTCGCCGCGGACGAGCCCTCACGCGAGGTCGGCACCTGGGTGGACCTCCCCTCCCAGCAGGTGGAGGTCCCACCCCGCGACGTCGTGCTCATCCCCTTCAGCATGACGATCCCCGTCGACGTCGAGCCCGGTGACTACGCCGGGGGAGTGGTCGCCGTGATGCACACCGACGGTGCGGGCGACGCGGCCGGGATCGACGTGCAGACGCGGGTGGGGACACGCGTCTACGTGCGGGTCGCCGGGCCCGTCGAGCCCGCCCTCAGCGTGGAGACCGTCACCGCCACGTACGCCCACGCGGTCAACCCCGCCCGCCCCGGCCACGGCGTCGTCGGCTACACCGTCGTCAACACCGGCAACGTGCGCCTCGACGCCGTCCCCGTCGCGTCGGTCAGTGCCCCGTTCGAGGTGTGGGACGGGTCCGCCGAGGGCCCGGGGACGGTCGACCTCTTCCCGGGGATGGCCGTGTCCGGCTCGGTCGAGCTGCCCGTCGCCGCCCTCGGGCCGATGTCCGTCGAGGTCGTGGTCGAGCCGACGTCCTCGGCCGGGCAGCAGATCACCGTCGATCCGGCCGCCGGGCGCACCACCCTGTGGGCCGTGCCGTGGTCCGGGCTCGTCGCCCTCGCGCTCGTCCTGCTCGTGGTCGGCTCCGCGGTCCAGGCCCGTCGCCGGGTGCGGCGGCTGAACGCAGACGCTCCCGCCCCCCGCTCATGACCCGCATGCGATCGCTCGCCGCCGGCCTCGTGGTCCTCGCCCTGGCGGGATGCGCCACGACCACGACCGGCACGCCGGAGGTGACCGTGGTCGCGACCACCCCGGTCCTGGCGGACCTGGCCGCGAACGTCGCCGGGGACCGTGCCAGGGTCGTGCCGCTCGTCCCGCCGGGGGCTGACGCCTCGCTCCACGAGCCGTCGCTGCG
>NZ_AXCZ01000095.1 GCF_000767165.1 Cellulomonas bogoriensis 69B4 = DSM 16987 | reverse complement strand
TCGTCGGCGAGCAGCACCGGTGCCCCGCCGACGGTCGCGGCGGCGAACGCGACCCGTTGGGCCATGCCGCCGGACAACGTGTGGGGGTAGGCCCGGCCCCGGTCGCCCAGGCCCAGGGAGGTGAGCCGGGTGGTCGCGGCCGCCAGGGCGGTGCCGCGGGACCGGGTGAAGACCGGGTGCCCCTCGGCGACCTGCTCCCGTACCCGCATGGTGGGGTCCAGGGCCAGGGCGGGTTCCTGGGGCAGCAGGGCCAGGGTGGAGCCCCACAGGCGGCGCCCGTGGCGGCGGTCGGCCAGGTCGTAGGTGGTCCCGTCCAGGGTCATGCGGCCCTGGGGGTGCAGGCCCGGGGCGGAGGTGCCCATGACGGCGTGGGCGAGCAGGGACTTGCCGGAGCCACTCTCGCCGACGATGGTCACCGGGCGGCCGGGTTCGAGGTGGACGTCGTCGACGTCGACCAGGGTGCGGCCGCGGTAGGTGACGGTGACGTCCTGCACGTGCATGGTCATGATCGGGCCTCCGTGCCGCGGATGCCGAGCAGGCCCAGGAGGGTCGCGGCGAGCACCAGGACGGGCGCCAGCGACATCCAGGGTGCCTCGGAGTAGAAGGGGAACGCCTCGGTGATCATCAGGCCGAGCTCGGGGGTGGGTGGGCTGACGCCGACGCCCACGAACCCCAGGGTCGACAGGGTGAGGACGGCGGTGCCGATGCCGAACGAGGCCATGGTCAGCAGCACGGGGCGCAGCTCGGGCCACAGGTGGCGGCGCAGGACGTGGACGGGGCCCAGGCCCAGCAGGCGTGCGGCCTCGACCCCGGGGCCGGCGAGCAGCACGCCGCTGCGGGCCCGCACCACCCTGAAGTACTCGATCCACTGCACCAGGGCGATGCCGACGAACAGCATCGTCAGGCCACCACCGCCGGCGGCGGAGGCGATCAGGACGATGAGCAGGGCGGGGATCGCGACGAGCGTCTCGGAGAGCCCGTGCAGGAGGGTGTCGACCCACCGTCCCCGCCACGCGGCGAGGATCCCGGTGAGGGTCCCGGCGATCATCGCGACCGTGACGCACAGGATCGCCAGGACCAGGGACAGGCGGGTGGCGTGGGCGAGGCGGGCGATGACGCTGCGGCCGAGGTGGTCGTGCCCCAGCGGTTCGGCCGGTGTGGGGGCCTGCAGGAAGCGGGACAGGTCCTGGGCGATGGGCTCACGCCAGATCAGTGGGCCGAGCAGCGCGAACAGGACCAGCAGCGCCAGGGTCACGGCTCCTGCCCACCACAGGGCGGGGCGGTCCGCGGTGCGGCGGGTGGGGGGCACCAGGACGGAGGCGACCTGGGGCAGGGCCACGGCCGCGGGCTCGGGGGCGGGGCGGGTCATGGGGTGACCTCCTTGACGCGGGGTCGCGGGTCCATGGCCGCGGTCGACACGTCGACGGCGGTGTTGATGACCACGACGAGCAGGGCCAGGGCGACGGCGGTCGCCTGGATCATGGGCACGTCACGCCAGAACACCGCGTGCACCAGGGCGTGGCCCAGGCCGGGCCACCCGAACAGGCTCTCGATCACGATGACGCCCTCGATGAGGATCAGGGCCTGCACCCCCACGTAGGACACGACGGTGACCCCGGAGTTGCGCAGCACGTGGCGGGTCAGGACCAGGCGCCCGTTCAGTCCCTTGGTGCGGGCGAACTGCACGTACTCGGTGGCCCGCACCTGCACGACGGTGTCGCGGGTGATGCGTGCGAACAGGCCGGCGAGCCCGATGGCCAGGGCCGCGGCCGGGAGGGCCACGTTCGAGGCCTGGCCGTGGCCGGCGGCGGGCAGGACGCCCAGGTGGACGGCGAACACCAGGATCAGCAGCAGGCCCAGGATGAACGGCGGCAGGGCCCGCGACCCGACCACGGCCAGGGTGGTGAGCTTGTCGAGCGCACCACCGGGCCTGTGGGCGGCGGCCGCCCCCAGGGTCACCCCCACCAGGCAGCCCATGGCCAGGGCCACGGCTGCCAGGTGGAGGCTGGCGCCCAGTGCGTGACCGAGCTCGTCGGCGATGCTCGCGCGGGTCACCAGGGAGGTGCCCAGGTCCAGGCGGGCCAGCCCGGCCCACCACTCGAGCAGCTGCTGCCAGGCGGGCCGGTCCAGCCCCAGCTCGGCCCGCACGCCCTCCGCGGACGCGGCGTCGACCTGGTCGTACCCGTACCGTCCGGCGGCGATGCGGAACGCCAGGTCACCGGGCAGGGTGCGGATCATCACGAAGCACGCGGTGGACACCACCAGCGTGACACCGACGGCTTGCAGGGCCCGCCTGCGCAGCAGCCTCAGCACGTCAGCTGGACCAGGTCAGCTCGGACAGCCACCAGGACCGCTCGAGCGGGTCCAGGGTCATGCCCGCGACGCGCTCGTTGACCACGGCGCTCTGGCGGTACCAGGCGACGGGGATGACGGGCAGCTCGTCCTGCATGATCTGGGCGACCTGGGCGCGGGCGTCGGCGGCCTGCGCGTCGTCCAGGCCCTCGGCCATGGCCTCGAGGGCTGCGGTGAGGTCCTCGTCGTTCCAGCCCATGGCGCCCCAGTCCGATCCCTCGGGGGCGAAGTCGCCCAGCAGGGTCACGGCGGGGTCGGGGACCAGGGCGTAGTTCCGTGCGTACAGGCCCACGTCCAGGGTGCCGTCCTGGTGCCCGGCGGGGATCTCGCTGGAGTTGCTGATGCTGACCGACAGGTCGATGCCGACGTCGGCGAACGCGGCCTGGATGGCGGTGGCCAGGATCGGCAGCTCGGGGCGGTCGGGGAACGTGCGCAGCGTGATCTCGAAGCGCTCACCGTCACGGACGAGGATCCCGTCGGGGCCCTCCTCCCACCCGGCCTCGGCCAGGAGGCGGCGGGCCTCGTCGGCGTCGTGCTCCAGTGCGGTGAGGTCGTCCTGGTGCCAGTCGGCCAGCGACGGGGGGAACAGCTGGGTGGCGGCCATCTCGGGGTCGCGCAGCAGGGCGGTGGCCATGCCCTGGCGGTCCAGGGCGGCGCTCAGGGCCTGGCGCACGAGCGGGTCACCCAGGGCGGGGTGCTCACCGTTGACCTTCATCTGGATGGTGCGGGGGAGGGTGACGGAGTGGATCTGGACGCCGTCGACGTCCTGCAGGCGCTGCAGGCTGACGGGGTCCATGCCGAGGGTGACGTCGGACTGCCCGCTCTCGGCCATCAGGGCCCGGCTCTCGGCCCGGCTGACGGCCTGGTAGGTGACGTCGGTGATGGCCGGGGCGGTGCCGTCCCAGTGCTCCGAGGCGGTGACCTCGATGCGCTGCGGTGGGTGCACGGCGCTGATCGCGTAGGGGCCGCTGCCGATGACCTCGGTCACCGCGCCGTCCTCGTCGTAGGACGAGGGGGCCAGGACCTGGGTGCTGGTGTGCGCCAGGACGGCGGGCAGCGAGGCGAACGGCTCGTCCAGCCGCACCACGATGTCGTCCCCGTCGACGCCGATCTCGGCGACGGGTGCGCCGGTCAGGGGGCTGCCCTCCTTGTCGTACGCGATCTGGAGGGCGGCGACGACGGCGTCGGCGGTGACGGGTTCGCCGTCGTGGAACACCGCGGTGGGGCGCAGCTCGAACCGCCACGTCGTGTCGTCGTCGGCGTGCCACCCGGTCGCGAGCCCTGCGCGCAGGGCGCCGTCGGCGTCGGTGGCGACCAGGGTCTCGGAGACCTGCAGGCGGGTGAAGAGCTCGCTGCTGGTGGCCGGCTCCAGGGAGTGGACCTCGACCGGGCCGACGACGGACAGGGTGCCGCCGGTGACCGCAGCGGTCCCGTCCCGGGTGTCGGATGTGGTGGTGCAGGCGGTGAGGGCGACGACGGCGGTGAGCGCGACGATCGCGCGGGCCGTGCGGAGGGTGGGCGTGGACGCCATGAGGGTCTCCAGTTGTGTGGGACAGCGGCGTGACACTAGGTAGTGATAATCGTTCCCGTCAAATGTGTGCGGGTCCGGCAGAACTCACCCGCACGAACCGCGTCATGACCGACGACGTGGGCGCTCTCATGGGCATCGAGGAGCAGACCCCCGCTGCTCCTCCCAGGAGGCCCACATGAGCGTCTGCTTCGCCGCACCGTCCCCCGAGGCGGCCCCACGGCAGTGGTTGGCCAGCGTCCCGCGCCCCTACCTGGCGCTCGACGACGCGATGGCGCCCGCCCTCACGGTCGAGTCGCGCCCCGAGCTGGTCCCCACCGCCCGCCGCTGGTCGGTGGCCCGCGCCACGGCCCTGGGCGCCGACGTGGACGCCCTGGCGGTGGTCGAGCTGCTCAGCAGCGAGGTCGTCGGCAACGCCGTCCGGCACGGCCTGCCCGACGGACACGTCTCGGTGCGGGTCAGCCGCTCCGGCGCGGCACTCACCGTCGAGGTCCACGACGCGTGCCCCGACCTGCCGGTGGTGCGCGAGCAGGACGCCGGCGCGGACTGCGGACGCGGGATGCACCTGATCCAGGCCCTCGCGACCACCTGGGCCGTCCGCCCCGACCCCGACGGCGGCAAGACCATCAGCTTCGAGGTCCGCCTGGCGGACTGACCCGCCCCCCTCCCCCTCACCCCCTCACTCCCTCACCCCGGGGCACCACCGACGCCCAGAACGTGAGTTTCGGTCGAGATCGTGCTTTCAAACGCACGATCTCGACCGAAACTCACGTTCTCGGTGGTGGTTGGAGAGGGCTGGGTACGACGACGCCCCCCGGGCGGGCCGACGTGGGCCTCGCGCCCGGGGGCGGGGCCGGGCTGGAAAAGCCCGGGCGGGGTCGTGGGTGTGGTGTCGATGATGGTGCGGTGGGTGTGCACCGGACGGCGTGGCGGCGTTTCGCCGCGGCCTACGCGGCGAACATCAGCGGGGACCGTCTCGCCGACCTCGCCGTACCCGTGACGTCGGTGGCCGCCGTCGGCGGGATCCAGCTCGCCGGGGTCTACATCGCCGCCCACAGCCTCCCGCGCCTGCTCCTGGGCCCGACGATCGCGGGCGTCGTCCAACGGCACCCGCACCGTTCGTGGTGCGCGTACGGCAACTGGATCCAGGCGGGCGCCCTGGCGTTCCTGGCGCTGATGGTGCTCACCGGGCAGGGCGGCGTCTGGTCGTTCGCCGTCGCGGGGACGGTCGCCGGGGCAGGGTCCGGGGTCTTCGGGGTGTCCGTCCAGGCGACCATCCGGGGCCTGGTGCCGAACCGGCGGCTCGCTGCCGCGAACTCCACCCTGGAGGTCATCGACTCCACGTTCACGCTGCTCGTGCCGTTGCTCGCCGGTGTCCTCGTCGATCTCGCAGGACCAGCACCGGTGCTCGGCCTGACCTCGCTCGCCTTCGCCGCCGCAGCGCTGATGCGGACCGGCATCCCGGCGGGTGAGGCCCCTCAGGGCCCGCCCGTCACCGGCGGCGGGCCGACCCCCGTGCGCCACGTCGCGCGGGTCCTCGCCGAGCCGTTCCGCGGTCCCGTGCGTCGCTTCATCAGCGTCAGCCTGCTTCTGCTGGGCGGCCTGAGCGTGATGCTCATCCCCGTCGCCACCTTCCAGATCAGCCAGCTGGGAGGCACGGCGACCTCCGTCGGCGTCGCGATCTCAGCGGCCGGAGCGGGAGGCCTGCTGACCAGCCTCCTGGCCGGCCGCCTCACCGGGGTCACGCGCTCCAGCCGGTGGGCGATGGTGATGATGGCCGCCACCGCGGCCTCGCTGCCGCTGGTGTTCCTGAGCCCCGCGGTGGGCGTCGTGATCGTCCTGGTCGGGGTGGTGGACGGCCTCGCCTCGTGGCTCTTCGTCTCGCTCCCGACGATGCGCATGGCGACCGAGAAGCCCGATGCGCTCGTCGCCGTCTCGGCGGGGCAGATGTCCTCCGCGTCGCTGGTCGCGCTCGCCGTCGGCGCCGGGCTGACGCTGTTCGGCGAGGGCACGTCGCTGGTGGTGTTCGTCGCGCTCGCGGCAGCCGCTGCCATCTGCGTGCTGGCGGCGGTCGGCAGCCCCTCGCACCTGCGCCAGGTGCAGCAGGCCGTCGACGTGTGACCGGCCCGGTCCCACAGGCAGGTGCGCGGGTACGACGACGCCCCCCGGGCGGACCGACGTGCGGCCTCGCACCCGGGGGGCGTCGTGGTGGTCAGAGGGCGAAGTGCCTGACCGCGGTCTGCAGCTCGTCGCTCATCTGGGCGAGCTGACGCGCGGCGTCCTCCACACCCTGGGCGCTGTCGGTGGACAGCTGGGTGGCCTGGGCGACGCTGTTGATGCTGCCGGCGATCTCGCCGGAGCTGCCCGCGGCCTCACCGACGTGACGGTTCATCTCCTCGGTGGTGGCGGTCTGCTCCTCCACCGCTGAGGCGATGGTCGCCTGGTAGTCGTTGATGCGGGCGATGACCTCGCTGATCTCGGCGATGGCCTCGACGGCGCCGGTCGTGTCGGCCTGGATGGCCTCGACCCGGCGGGCGATGTCCTCTGTGGCCTTGGCGGTCTCCTGGGCCAGGTCCTTGACCTCACCGGCCACCACCGCGAAGCCCTTGCCTGCCTCACCGGCGCGCGCGGCCTCGATCGTGGCGTTCAGGGCCAGCAGGTTCGTCTGCTCGGCGATCGAGCTGATCGTCTTGACGACGTTGCCGATCTCCTGGCTGGACTCACCCAGGCGTGCGACGCGCTGGTTGGTGGCGTCGGCGCTGGACGTGGCCTGCGCGGCGACGGTGGCCGCCTCGGTGGCGTTGCGGGCGATCTCCTGGATGGAGGCCCCCATCTGCTGGGCACCCACCGACACGGTGCTGACGTTCTGGCTGACGAGGTCCGCGGCGCCGGCGACCACACCGGCACGCTGGGACGCCTCCGACAGGTTCGTGACGATCAGGCCGGTCGAGCTGCTCAGGCCACGGGCCGAGCTCCCCAACCGCTCGGCCGAGTCGCCGACGACCCGCACCACGGCACCCATCGCCTCCAGGGAGTGGTTGAGCGCCTCGCCCATCTGCGCGATCTCGTCCTTGCCGCGCACCGACGCCCGTGCCGAGAGGTCACCCTCGGCCATGGCGTTCAGGACCGCCACGAACCGGCGCAGCGGGCCACCCACACGGCGGGCGACCAGCACACCGAGCGTCATCGACGCGGCGACCATGCCGACGATCGTGACCAGGGCGATCCAGAACGCGGTCTCGTAGGTGTCACGGGCGTCGCGGACCACGCTCTGGGCGTGCGCGGCGGTGGCGGCCGAAGCTGTGGTCAGGAGTTCGTTCATGTGCTCCTCCTGCGCGCTGAGCTGCTCGATCATGGCGTACCCGCCAGCGATGTCACCGGACGCGAGCGTCTGCTCGAACAGATCCAGCAGGACGACCCGCTCGTCGTTCGTGGTGGAGAAGTCCTCCAGTGCCGTCCTGGCGTCTGCCGACAGCGGCATCGCGAGCGCGGCCTCGAGCTCGGCCACCATGACCTGGTCCATCTCGGCCGCCTGCCCCAGGAGCATCTCGGTCATCTCAGGGGGGTTGTCGGGCAGCATCCCGCGGGCCGACGCCGCCTGCGAGGTCCAGTACGCCACCTCGATGCCCCGCACGGTGTTCGCCGGCGCGGCGCCGGAGGTGTAGACGTCGTCGGCGCGGTCGGCGAGGGCGCGCATGGCGGCGACGCCACCGGCGCCCAACGCCAACGTCATCAACGACACCAGCGCGAACGAGACGATGAGTCGGGCGTGCAACGACCGACGGGGGTCCAGGGACATGACGGCTCCGGGGGTGGGGTGATCAGGTGCTGAACCCTGGATCGACCGTCGACGCCCCGACCTGAGCGATACAGCGGGTGAGGCCCCGGGCGCGGGCGCGTGACGCGCCGCACACCGGAGGCCGCCCACCGCGCTCCAGGGAGGGGCGACGCCGCTCAGCCGGGGACGGCGAACGTCCAGCCGTCGGCGCGCAGCCGGGGGATGAGGGCAGCGACGGCCTCGACCGTCTGGCTGCGGTCCCCACCGCCGTCGTGCAGCAGGACGATCCCCCCGGGCGCCACGCCCGTCATACCGTTCACGAGCTCACCGACGCCGGGCGGGTCCCAGTCCCCGACGGCGAGCTGCCATCCCAACGGTCGCATGCCGAGCCCGGTGGCCACGGGGATCGCCCGACCCCAGTGCCCGAACGGGGCACGGAAGTACGGCACCGGCGCCCCGGGCGCGGCCCCGTCGATGACCTCCAGGGTGCGTTGCAGGTCCTCGCGCACCTGGTCCGGGGCCCACTCCTGCATGTCGTGGTGGTGGAACGAGTGGTTGCCGAGCACGTGACCCTGGTCGACGATCCGGCGCACGACGTCCGGGTGGGCCACCACCTGCTCACCGACCAGGCAGAACACCGCCCGGACCTGCTCGTGGGCCAGGACGTCCAGCAGCGTGTCCGTGTCGGGTGGGTGAGGTCCGTCGTCGAACGTCAGGACCACGCTCGGTGCACCGGGGGCGCACTCCACCGTCTCGAGGACGTCGCCGGGGTCGGTCACCACGGGGCGAACTTCTTCAGCAGGGCGCGGGCGTCGGCACCGTGACCCCAGTCCGGGTCGTACTGGGCGGTCACCGCCAGGTGCTGACGCAGGTGCAGCAACGGCATCCGCTCCCGCCAACCGTCCTCCAGCCCGGCGACCTCGGCGTACACGTCGAACAACCTGTCGGACGCGGGTGGGCGGGGGCTGCACCACAGCATCGACAGGTCGACCTCCGCCCACGTGAACGACACCGCCGGGTCGATCAGCACCGGTCCACCGGTCCCGTCCGACAGGACGTTCTGGGACCACATGTCCCCGTGGGTCAGGCACGCCGGTGCCGCCGGCAGCAGCTCGGGCAACCGGTCGCAGAACCGTTCCAGCGCCGCGCACCCCTGCGGGCCCAGCGCCTCCCGCACGCGCGGCTCGGGCAGCCACCGCAGCAACCTGCACCGGGCGAAGAACTCGTGACCGTCGTCGTGCCACGTGTTGTCCTGCCGCCTGCGCCCCAACCACACGTCCCGGTGCCACCCGAACCGGTCGGTGCGCGTCGAGGTGTGCAGCGCGGCCAGGGTGCGCCCCAGCTCCTCCCACGCCGCAGGCGTGTCCACCCGGGGCCGAACCTGCTCCAGGACCAGCAGCTCGCGGTCGACGTGCAGCACCCGGGGTGTGCGGGCCCCCGCGGCGGCCAACGCCGACAACCCCTCGGCCTCGGCCTCGAACACCCCGGTACCGGGTGACTCGGCGAACGTCTTCGCGAACACCGACGACCCGTCGCCCAGGCGCACCGCCGCGGCGACCGCCGCGAGCCCGCCCTCGGCGGCGTCCACCCCCGCCACGTCGGTGAAGCCCGCGTCCTGCAAGCGCCCGAGCACCAGTCCCATGCCGTCCATGGACCACACACTCGCACGCCCGAGCCGGCCCCCGCGGGCGACCCTCCCACCGACCGCTACAGTCACCCACCGTGAGCACCCCGACGGCCCTGCGCACCGACCGCCTGCTGCTGCGTCCCTGGGTGGAGGCCGACCTCGAGCCGTTCGCCCGCATGAACGCCGACCCGGCCGTCATGGAGCACTTCCCCAGCGTCCTGACCAGGCAGGACAGCGACGCGCTCGCCGCGCGGGCCCGGGCGCACATCGACGAGCACGGGTGGGGTCTGTGGGCCGTCGAGGTCGCCGACGGTGCCCACACCGGGACGTTCGCGGGCTTCACCGGGTTGGCGGTCCCGCGGTTCGCCGCGCACTTCACCCCCTGCGTGGAGGTCGGGTGGCGCCTGGCCCGGTGGGCCTGGGGCAGCGGGTACGCCACCGAGGCGGCCCGCGCAGCGCTGCACGTGGCGTTCACGGACCTGCACCTGGACGAGGTCGTGTCGTTCACCGCCCGCTCCAACACCCGGTCCACGGCCGTGATGCGCCGCCTGGGCATGACCCACGACCCCGCCGACGACTTCCGTCACCCCTCGGTCCCCGCCGACCACCCCAGCGGTGACGCGGTGCTCCACCGCCTGGACGTCGACGCCTGGCGGGAGCAGCAGCGCCTGAACCCGACCCCGGCACCGAGGTGACCCGGGGCCGGGGGCCGGGGAGGGGCGCTCGTCCGCACGAACCCCTCCCCGACCCGGTCCGTCAACCTGCGGTGCAGGTGACCGTCGCGCCCTCACCGCTGCCGGTGCCCTGGAACCCGAAGGCGGTCGACCCACCGCCGGGCACCTGCGCGTTCCACGACGCGGGCCGCACCGTCAGGGCGTTGCCCGACCCCGAGGCCTGACCGCTCCACACGCTGGTGACCGCCGCGCCCTGCGGGAGCGCCACGTCCACCGTCCACCCGTCGAGTGCCGCACCCGTGGGTGCGACCGTCACCTCAGCCACGAAACCCCCGGGCCACGAGCTCGTGAGCCGGTAGGTCGCCTCGCAACCCGTGCCGGGCGTCGGGCTCGTGGGCGGCGTGGGAACCGGCGGGTCCGTCGGCACCGGCGGCAGGGTCGGTGCGGGCGGCTCGGTCG
>NZ_AXCZ01000093.1 GCF_000767165.1 Cellulomonas bogoriensis 69B4 = DSM 16987 | reverse complement strand
GACCGAAACTCACGATCTCGACGCCAGGGTGCGGGGGCGGGTGGGGGTGTGGGGTGGGGTGGTTGTGCGTAGGTTGGGGGGATGACCGGGATCATCAGCCCGCAGGAGTTCCACGAGGCCGACGGCGTGGAGGACTGGCAGGTGCGGCCATCAGGCGCGTCGGCACGGTTCCACACCGGGTCGTTCGCGGTGGGTCTGGAGCTCGTGGACACGATCGGGGCCCTCGCGGACGCCGCCGACCACCACCCGGACGTGGACCTGCGGTACACGGACGTGACGGTCCGGGTGGTGTCGCACGACGTCGGGGGCCTGACCGACAGGGACGTGATGCTCGCCCGGCAGGTCTCCGCGGCGGCGCGCGCCATGGGGGTGGAGGCCGAACCCCCGTCGTCGGTCGACGACGGGCTGGACATCCGGTTCCAGGTGGTCGCGTTCGACGCCGCCGACCTCGATGCGGAGAGCACGTTCTGGGCCGGTGTGCTCGGGGGGACGGTCGAGGCCGAGGACGACTGGCACATGGTCATGGTCGACGGTGAGCCGCGCATCGGGGTGCAGCTCGCCCCCGACCACGTGCCCCCGGACTGGCCGGACGGTCAACCACCCCAGCAGATGCACCTGGACCTGTGGGTGCCGGACATCGCCGCCGCGCACGAGACGGTGCTCGGGCTGGGTGCGCGCCTGCTGCAGGAGGACACCGGTGACACGTTCCGTGTCTACGCCGACCCCGCCGGGCACCCGTTCTGCCTCTGCTGGTGACGCCCCTCAACTGACCCTGCCCCTCATCTGCGGTGGGGGAACAGGGGGTTGACCAGCGGTTCGGCCAGGACGATCGCCGACGTCGGGTCGGCGAGGTCGACCATCTGCTGGTTGTCCCGCAGCTGGAGCCGGTTCATGCACATGCGGGGGAACGTGGGCGTGAACAGGTCGTGCCCGGTGAACCGGTCGGCGAGCTCGGGGTGGGTGTCCTGGTAGCGGTGCACGCACCGGGCGACCTGCGCCCAGAACGCGTCCGCGCCCAGCACGCCAGCCTCGTCGAGGACGCCGGCGAGGAACCGCAGGAAGCAGTCGATCACGTCCGACTGCACCGCCAGCAGCTGGTGCTCGCGGGCGAGGTCGGTGACCACGCGCGACACCTCGGCCGGGACCGCGCCCCGGCGGGCGAGGGGCCCGTCGGCGAACACCGCGACCTCCTCACCGATGTCCTTCATGATCACGCGGGTGGGGGTGTGGTCGTCCAGGACGAGGATGACGTTCTCCCCGTGGGGCATGAACACCAGGCCGTGCGCGTAGAAGCAGTGCAGTACCGGCACCAGGTAGGCGTCCAGGTAGCGGGCGACCCAGTCGCGGGGGTCACGACCGGAGGCGCGCACCATCTCGACGACCAGGGGGACCCCGTCGTCGTCGACGTGCAGCAGCGACGCCATGGTCGCCAGACGCTCCCCCGCCCCCAGCCGCCCCACAGGGCTCTCGCGCCACAGGGCGGAGAGCATCTTCGTGTACGGGGACGGCCCCGCCTGCTCGTAGAGAGGGTGCCGGTACCCGACCGCCGCGACCTCTCGCAGGACCGTGAACCCGGCCGCCCGCAGGGTGCCGTCCGCACCCACCACCGCATCGACCCACGTGTTGATCGCCGGTGTGACCTGCATGTACGCCGGTGACAACCCGCGCATGAAGCCCATGTTCAGCACCGACAACGCCGTCTTCACGTAGTGGCGGGTCGGGTGGTCGACGTTGAAGAACGTGCGGACGGACTGCTGGGGCTGGTGGGCGTCCGTGCCCTCACCGAGCAGGACGACCTCCCGCGCGGCGACCTGCGGGGCGAACGTGACCGCGATCTTGTTCTGCCACTGCCACGGGTGGCACGGCACCAGGACGTACTCGGTGGGGTCCAGGCCCAGGTCCCGCAGGCGGCCGTCGAAGCGTGCCAGCTCCCCTGCGTCGAGCTGGCCGCGCAGGGCCTGCCGCGGGGTGTCGCCGTCGACGTGCGCCCACACGCACCGGTCCTGCCGCACCGCCACCCACACCAGGTGCACCCACGCGCCGGTCTCCGGGGCGTAGCGCAGGTAGTCGTCCAGGCCGAACCCGACCCGGCCGTTGTTCGCCACGAAGCACGGGTGCCCCTCGGTCATCGCGGCCTCGGTCGCCTGCAGGTCCGCATCCAGCAGGTCCCGCGCCGACGGGGCGTCGGGCCGCAGCTTCCACGCCCGGCCCGCGAGGGTCGCCGCGACCTCCTCCAGGTAGGTGGGCAGCACCCGGGCGTCCAACCCGATGGTCCGGCGCACGTCCAGGACCAGCTGCTGGGCGTCGACGGGTGCGGGCCGGCCGTCGACCTCACGGGTGAGGCTGTCCGGGTCGACGACCCAGTGGTCCAGCGGCAGCACGCGTGCCCGCATGCGCCACACCACCCGCGGGTCGTCGCCGTGGAGCACCCACCGGGCACCGCCGGCGTCGCCGTCGGGGCGGGGGGTGAGGAGCTGCTCGTGGGTGAGCTCGGCGAGGGTCTTCGCGACCTGGGCGCGGTGCGCACGGTCCATGCGGAGCGGGTCCAGGTGCGCGAGGGGCGGGGCCGGGTCTGCCTGCGGCAGGGTGAGGGTCGTCATCGGGTCCTGCTCTCGAACGCGGTGCGGGTGCACACGCTGATCAGCGCGCGCTTGTCGGACAACGCGACCTCACGGTCGACCACGAAACCGACGGCCTCGTTCAGGGCGTGGATGCGGTGGTTGCGGACGTCGGGCTCGACGACGACGCGCCGCACACCCGGGTCGGCGAAGCAGTGCGCCATGACGGTGCGCATCACCGCGAGGGTGAACCCGCGCAGCGGCACCACGGGGGTGCCGACCAGCAGGTGCATGCCCAGGTCACCGGGCCCGACGGGCACCTGCTGGGCGAGCTCGTGGTGGGTCGGGTCGTACGTCTCGAGGAGGAACGCGGGCACCCCGTCGTGCAGGCCGGTGCGGGCGTCCCGGTGGGGGTCGGCCAGGGTCGCGGCCAGGTCGTCACGGACGTCCTGCACGGTCGCGTGGCGCATGCCCCAGAACCGGGCCCGGTCGGTCGTCACCCACGCGTGCACCACGGGGACGTCCGCGTCAAGGTCGACGGGCCTGGTCGTGAGGGCGCCGACGGTCGTCACGGTGCTCACCGGGCCGCCTTCGACAGGTCCGCGGGTCGGGGCGGCACGGCGTCGGTGGGGACCCCGAACTGCTGGAACGCGACCCGCTGCTCGATCGGGTAGGGGCGGTAGCCGAGCACCTCGGCCAGGATCACCGAGTTGCGCCACGCCCCCATGCCGAGGTCGGGGGCGACGATCCCGTGGGTGTGCAGCTCGGCGTTCTGGACGAACACCCCGCGGCCGGTCACGTCCACCGCGAACGTCGGGCCGGCCTCCAGGCGACCGCGGGAGTCCAGGTGCAGCCGGTCCTTGACGGGGTCCAGGAACGTGGGGACCTCGTGGCTGTACCCGGTGGCCAGGACGATCGCGTCGGTACGCAGCTCGAACCGTTCGTCCAGCTCGGTGTGGCGCACCCGCAACCGGTGCCCGGCCCCGTCCGGCACCACGCCCGTGACCTCGCACGCCGCGACCAGCTGGGCCGGGACGGCGTCCCCGAGGGACCGCCGGTACAGCTGCTCGTGGATGGTGTTGACCAGGTCCGCGCTGATGCCCTTGTACAGGCCCACCTGGCTGCGCAGCAGGTCTTCGCGGCGCCGGGGGTCCAGGGACTGCACGTGCCGGCTGTACTCGGGGGACGTCAGCTCCAGGGTGAGCTTGGTGTACTCCAACGGGAAGAACCGCGGGCTGCGGGTGATCCACCGCACCCGGTGCGTGGGGCCGGCGTGGGCGAGCAGGTCGCTGACGACCTCGGCCGCGGACTGGCCGGACCCGACGACGGTGACGTCCTGGTGTCCGAGCAGCTCGGGTCGGGCGTCCAGGTACTGCGCGGAGTGCCAGACGGGCCCGTCCAGGTCACGCAGCGGCGGCGGGACGTAGGGGGTGCTGCCCACCCCGACGACGACGTGCCGTCCGTGGTGCACCTGGGGGGTGCCGTCCCTGGGGTCGACGGACCGCACCGTGTAGGTGCCGGTGGGCTCGTCCCACTCCACGGCGGTGACGTGGCGGTGGAACTCGACGGTGTCGAGCTGCTCGACGGCCCACCGGCAGTAGGCGTCGTACTCGCTGCGGTACGGGAAGAACGACTCCCGCACGTAGAACGGGTACAGGCGCCCCTGCTGCTTGAGGTGGTTGAGGTAGCTGAACCACGAGGTGGGGTCGGCCATGGTGACCAGGTCGGCCATGAACGGAACCTGCAGGGTCGAGTCCTCGAGCATCATCCCGGGGTGCCACCGGAACTCCCCGCGCGCCTCGAGGAACACCGCGTCCAGGGGCAGGGGGTCGGCCAGGCACGCCAGGCCCAGGTTGAACGGGCCGAGCCCGATCCCGATGAGGTCGTGGGTGCGCATCAGGAGGTCCTCCCGGTGGTGGTGCCGCCCGGGCCGGGCCCGGTGCGGTCGGCGAGGGCGTGGCGGGCGTGCCCGCGCACCAGGTCCAGGACCCGACGCACGTCCTGCAGGGTGGTGGCGGGGTTGAGCAGGGTGAGCTTGAGCCACGTCCTGCCGTCCAGGACGGTGCGGGCCACGGCCGCCATCCCGGTGGCGAACAACCGGTCGCGGGCCTCGCGGTTGACGCGGTCCAGGACGGCGGCGTCGACGCCGGACTCCTCGAAGCGGAACAGAACGGTGCTGAGGTCGGTGCCGGTGACGACGGCGAAGTCGGGGTCCACCGCGAGGTCGTCCCGCACCTGGGCGGCCAGGTCGATGACGGTGTCGAGCATGTCGCCGATGCGGTCCGGGCCCAGGACGCGCAGCGTCATCCACAGCTTGAGGGCGTCGAACCGGCGGGTGGTCTGCATGCTCTTGTCGACCTGGTTGGGCACGGCGTGCTCGTCGTGGGGGTTGAGGTAGTGGGCGTGGTGGGTGACGTGCCGCAGCGTGGCGCGGTCGGCGACGAGCACCGCGCTGGACGCCACGGGCTGGAAGAACGTCTTGTGGAAGTCGACGGTCACCGAGTCCGCGCGCTCGATGCCGTCCAGCAGCGCGCGCCGCCGTCGGGAGACGAGCAGCCCGCCCCCGTAGGCGGCGTCGACGTGGAACCACACCTGGTGGCGTCGGCACGTCCCGGCGATAGCGGTGAGGGGGTCGACGACGCCGAGGTCGGTGGTGCCGGCGGTCGCGACGACGGCCATGACGGTGCGGCCCTGCCGGTGCAGGTCGGTGAGGGTGCGGTCGAGCTCGGTGGGGTCCATCCGGCCGCCGGGCTCTGTGGCGACGGTGACGACGGCGTCGGGCGCCAGACCGAGGACCTTCGCCGAGGTGCGGGCGCTGAAGTGGGTGTGCCCCGTGGTCAGGACGCGCAGGTCGTGCTGGGCGGCGCCCCGGGCCAGGGCCTCACCGCGGGCGACGAGCAGGGCGTGCAGGTTGGACTGGGTGCCGCCGCTGGTGAAGATCCCGTCGGCCGCCGGCCCGAACCCCATGCGCCCGGCAGTCCAGGTGAGCAGGTGGCGCTCCATGTGGGTCGCGGGGCCGCTCTGGTCCCACGTGTCCAACGAGGAGTTCACGGCGGTGGCCAGCAGGTCCGCGACGACGGCCGGGAGGGCGACGGGGCAGTTGAGGTGCGCCTGGTAGTGGGGGTGGTCGAACCAGACCGCGTGGTCGACGTACAGGCGCCGCACCTCGTCGAGCGCTGCGACGGTGTCGCCCAGGGCGTCGTCCAGGTCGACCGCGCCCACGAGGGCAGCGGACTCGGCGGGGGTGATCCCGGAGAACGGTGTGCGCGGACCGGCGAACGCGGCGGTGAGCAGGTCGCGCGCCTGGTCCAGGTTGGCTGCGAGGTGCTCGACGCCCGTGGCGTCCAGCAGCGCCGGCTCGCCGGTGGCGGCGACGGGGTGGGGCGGTCCACCGATGTGGACGGGTGCAGTGCTCACAGCGCCTCCTGCTTGATTAGGTAAGGCACACCTAATCTCTACGACGAGGGCCGTGTCAATCCGCGTCTCGCGACGGGTCACAGGAGCACCTGGCGCCGCGGCGGGGGACGCGGGGGAGGATGGGGCGACCGCTCGAGCGTTGGCCTGGGCCAAGGCCTCAGGCCGGAGCGGACCGGGAAGAGGGCTACTCCGGGGGAGTGTCCACACGCGGGCCCGTCGTTGCCGCGCCGCGGCCGATGCGACGTGCCCGCACAGATCCGATGATCACGACGAGTGCAGCAACGATGATCGCGGCGGATCCCAGGTAGAAGAGCGCGGGCATCCCGGATGGCGCGTCGTACGTCATGAGGGTCCCGCCATCTTCTGAAAGCCATGTGCAACGCCATCCGAATGGAATCAGACTCTGCTCTGAGCCGCCCCTCGACCCATCTTCGGCGACAAGTTGACCGCTCCCTGGCTACTGCGTCACAACAGCGATCCTGGGTGACCAGCGACACCTTCCGCAAGCCATCGGGCAGCGCCGTCAGGGCACCACACCGCGTCCCGACGCCCTCAGCCGGTCATGAGGCTCGGGCCTCACGGATGGCCCGGAAGTGGGGCGACAGGAAGGCCAGCTCGTCGAGCATGCCCTTCGCCGCGGCCTCGTGGTTCTCGCTCGCGTGGAGCTCTGCATCCTTGATCAGCTGACCCGCGAACTGGAGCGCCACCTGGCCGGGCAGCGGAAACATCTTCATGGTCGACAGCACGGGCTTGAACGCCTGCGCAGAGCGCAGCCCTCCCGAGGTGTTGCCGTAGCTGACCAGGCCCACCGGCTTGTAGTGCCACTCGTCGTAGAGGCAGTCGACGGCGTTCTTTGCCGAGGCCGGGAACGAGAAGTTGTACTCGGGAAGCACGAACACCACGGCGTCCGCGGCTTCGATCGTCTCGCTCCAGGCGAGCGTGTGCGGCTTGGTGTACCGCCGCTCGTTGGGCTCGGCCTCCTCGTCGAGCAGGGGCAGCTCGAGCTCGGCGAGGTCCGTGGTCCGCACCTCGAAGCCACCGTGCCCCTGCGCGAGGCGCGTGAACCACGAGCCCACGACACCGCCGATCCGGGTCGGCCGGGTACTGGTGACGACAACCTGCAAGACGTCCATAGCGGCACTCCTCGGTTCGACGCGCCGCCGGAGCCCCTGCCCAGCGGTTGACACGTCAATCACGTTATCGAGGCCGAGGTTGATGCGTCAATGCGCGCGGTAGCATCGGGCGATGGCCGACGCCGAACCCACCCCGGACCCCCAGACTGCGGGTTCCGTATGGCTCACTCCCCGCGAGACGGCGACGTGGCAGAGCTACCGCCGGCTGAAGCAGCTCGTCGATGCGGCGGTGGCCGCTGACCTGCGCCGGGACTCAGGCATCTCAGAACCGGACTACCACGTCCTGTCGACGCTCAGTGAGACGACGGGTACCGACTGGCGTCTGCGCAACCTCGCCGAGCGCCTCATGTGGACCCGCAGCCGCCTGGCCCACCAGCTGCGCCGCATGGAAGGACGCGGACTCATCGCACGCCCCGACACCCCCGGCCCCGGCGGACCGGGGATCACCCTGACCGAGGAGGGGTGGCGGGTGATCGTCGACGCCGCGCCGCACCACGTCGCGTCCGTGCGGCGGCGCTTCCTGGACGCCCTGGACCCGGAGCAGCAGGCCGCGTTCGCGACGTTGGCCGAGACAGTCGTCGAAGCCCTTCAGGCGCAACCCGACGCAGCCAGCGCGGACGACTGACCCGACCTCAGGTCGACCAACTGGTCTGTCTACCTGAGGAGTGCTCATGGACCGGGACCGTGACGGCGCTGCCCGCACGCTCGGGCGGCTGGCGTTGGGCGGCGTGCTGGCGACTGCCGGGGTCGGTCACCTGACGGTGGCCCGGGAGGAGTTCCAGGCGCAGATCCCGCCGTGGATCCCCCTGGACCTCGACGTCCTGGTCGTTGCCTCGGGCGTTGATGGCGCTCTCTGAATCTCCCCAGGGCTGCTTGGTGAAAGTCCCCACCCGGGTGTGGGTGTCAGGTTAGTGGTCGGCGGGTGCCGGTGGTGGCGCGTCGGAGGGTGTCGGTGCGGGCGTGGTGGTCGCGTAGGCGGTAGCTGTCGCCGTCGAGGTTGAGGACGACGGAGCGGTGCAGGAGGCGGTCGAGCATGGCGGCGGCGACGGTGGTGTCGCCGAGGATCTCGCCCCAGGACGCGACGCCGCGGTTGGTGGTGAGGATGATCGAGGTCTTGGTGTAGCGCTGGGCGATGACCTGGAACAGGGCGGAGGCGGCTTCGGCGGGTAGGGGCAGGTAGCCGAGCTCGTCGATGACCAGCAGGGTGGGGCCGGCGAAGAAGCGCATTGTGTAGGCCCAGCGGCCCTCGATCGCGGCGCGGTGGCAGCGGGCGGCCAGGTCCGCGGCGGTGGTGAAGTAGGTGCGGTAGCCGGCCTCGGCGGCCTTGCGCGCCAGCCCGACGGCCAGGTGGGTCTTGCCGGTTCCGGGTGGGCCGATGAGCAGCACGTTCGTCGCGGTCTCCAGGTAGCGGCAGGTCGCGAGTTCCCCGATCAGGGCCGGGTCGACGCCGGCGGCGGCGTCGAGGTCGAACCCTTCGATGGTCGCTGGGGAGGGTAGGGAGGCGAACCGCAGTCGTCCGGCCAGGCGGCGGGCCTCGGTCGCGTCGACCTCCAGGGCGAGCAGGCGTTCCAGGGCGGCGGTCAGGGACAGCCCTTCGGTGGTCGCGGCGTCCAGGACCGCGGGGAGCTGTTCGGCGGCGGTGGTCAGCTTCAGCGTGGCCAGGTGGGTGCGTAGCTGCTGGTAGGTGGAGGCGGGCGAGGCGGTCATCGGGGTGGTGGTGCTCATGTGAGGGTGTTCCTTCTGTGGGCGGCGCGGGCGTAGGTGTCCAGGTCGATCACCACGTCGGCGGCGGAGCCTGGCCTGGTGGTGGGGGTGCACAGGGCGTCGGCGGCGGTGGTGGCCGCCGGTCCGGGCGGGACGCGGCGCTTGTGCCGGTGGCGGGGCCCGGTGTCGGTGGCGGTCATCGCCGCGGTGTTCAACGCGACCACGTGGTGCTCGGTGCGGATGGTCGCGCCGGTGCCGGGGGCGATCAGGCGGTGGCGTGCCAGGACCACCGCTGGGGTCGCGGCGGCAGCGATGTGGAGCTCGTCGGTGCCGTGGGTCACCGAGACGGTCACTCGGGCGCGGGCGAGCTCGGGTGGGGCGGAGTAGAAGTTCCCGGCGTAGGCGACCAGCCCCTGGGCGGTGACGGTCCGCACGACCTGCGTGGTCACCGGGAACGGTGCCGGCAACGGGCGCAGCGGCTCGGCCTCGGCGAGTTCGCCCACGGTCGTGGCCCGGTGCGTGCCGTCGGGGTCCAGCACGACCCGGCGGCGGGTGTCGCCCTTGACCGCGCGCCAGGTGTCGATGCGGGCCTGGGCCTGCTCGACGGTGATCGGGCACCCGTCGATGGTCTCGGGCATGGACCGCCAGATGCGTTGCGCGGCGGTGTGGTTGGCCTTCTCCACCACGCCCTTGCGGTTCCCGCGCCGCGGCGGGCAGACCTCCACGGTGACGGCGTAGTGCTTGGCGACCGCGGCGAACGTGGCGGTGACCTTCCCCGTGCCCGGGGTCGCGACGGTGGCCATTCGGTCGAACCGCCAGGCCCGGGTCAGCCCACCCAGCCGCTCGGCGACCTGGTGCAGGGCGACGATCAGGTGGGCTTGCTCCACGGACTCGGCCAGCACCCCGCGCCACCTGCTGGAGTGCGAGGATGCGCCGACCAGCAGGTGCGCGGTCTTGCCCCACCCCCAGTGCGCGGGCGGGTCGGGCAGCTCCACCCAGTCCCACTGCGTCTCCGCGCCGGGCGGGTGATCGATGATCGCCACCGGGCGGTCCTTCAGGCCCCGGCACGCCTCGCAGACCGGGCGCAGGCCCCGGTCACGGATCTGGCGGGTCAGCGTGGAGTAGCCCCCGGACCAGCCGAGCTCCTCCAGCTCATCGGCCAGCGTGGTGACCCACAGGTGCGGGTCCTCGGCCAGCCGCGCGCGGACGTACTCGCTGAAGGGGGCGAACGGGTCCGGGCCCTGCCGGGCGCGGACTCCGGCGACCCGCTGCCCGGTCAGGTAGGCGCGGATGGTCTTGCGGTCACGGCCCAGGTGGCGGGCGATCGCCGTGATCGTCCACCCCTGCTTGTGCAACGCGTGCGCGTCGATGTCTTCCTCCCGTGTGAGCATGAGCAGCAGGAGCCCCTTCGATCGGCCGGCGAGTGGTCAGAGACCGCCAGCCTCGAAGGGGCTCCGCCGTTCCCGGCGGAGCCACACGGGTGGGGAATTTCAGTGAGCAGGTCTGGGGAGATTCACCTGAGCGCCGTCAGCGTCGTCGAGGTCGTTCTGGGCGCTGCTCTGCTTCTCGCACCTCGCCGGTACCGGCGGGTCGTCGGATGGGTGGTCGCCGCGCTCTTCGTCGCGATCTTCCCGGGGAACATCTCCCAGCTGGTGGCCCAGACGGAGCCCGACAGATCTACCGGATCCTCAACACCACCGAACCCGTCGCCTACCCCACTTGAGGGCTCTTCGGATCTATGCGTGGTTGGGCCTCCAGGGTCGGTTGCCGGAGGCGGCCAGGAGGATGCGTAGGCGGTAGTGGGTGAAGGTGCGGAAGCCGTGGGCCAGGCGTCGGGTCTTCTCGATGATGAGGTTGATGGCCTCGGTGCCGCCGTTGGAGACGCCGTCGGTGTCGAAGTGGGTCAGGATCTGGGTGCGCCAGGCTCGCAGGGTCCGTCCGAGGCGGGCGACTTCGGGGATGGGGCAGGTGTGGAGGG
>NZ_AXCZ01000091.1 GCF_000767165.1 Cellulomonas bogoriensis 69B4 = DSM 16987 | reverse complement strand
CAGGGCGACCGGGCGCCGGGCGTGCACCGGACCCAGCACGGGGTCCGCCGAGGCATCCGCGGTCACCACCGTGGTGGTGACCAGCCAGCGGCCCGGGTCGTCGTCGGCGCGCGCCGGGTCACGCCAGAACTCGAACAGCCCCGCCAGGGCCAGGGGGCCGCCGTCCTCCGGGTGGATCCAGTAAGGGTGCTTGGGCCCACGCGCAGCCGCCCCGGGGCGGTGCCACTCGTACCAGCCCTCGGCGGGCACCAGGCACCGGCGGGCCCGCAGCGCCGCACGGAACGCGGGCTTGTCGGCCACGGTCTCGGACCGCGCGTTGATCATCCGGGACCCGATCGAGCGCTCCTTCGCCCACGAGGGCACCAGCCCCCAGCGCGCGGCCCGCAGGGAGCGCTCCGCGGGCCCCTGCCCGTCGCGGGGGTGCCGCTCGACCACGATCCTGACCGGGTCCGTGGGGGCGACGTTCCAGGACGGGGTGATCGCGGTGACCTCGTCCGGCACCCCGTCGGGACCGACCTCGAACAGGTCGACGAGCTCCTGGGCGTCCCGGAACGAGGCGAAGCGTCCGCACATGCCCCCAGCATGCCCCGCCCGGCCCGGCAGGCGTCGCTGTGATCAGGGACACGGCGCGGTCGAATCGATTTGATGGCAGACTCGTGCGGTGATGACAGCCACACCCCCCCACCCCACCGGGACCCCCCGACGCACGGCCGGGTTCGTCCTCATGGTCGGCCTGCTCACCCTGCTGCCCGCGGTGACCACGGACATGTACCTGCCCTCGCTGCCGGACGTCGCCCGCGACCTGAGCACCAACGAGGCCGGCGCCCAGTTCACCATCACCGGCATGCTCATCGGCGGGGCCATCGGCCAGCTCATCGTCGGGCCCTTCTCGGACCGTGTCGGCCGGCGCCTACCCGTCCTGATCGGTGTGGGTCTGCACGTCCTCATCTCCCTGACGTGCGTGTTCGTCACCACCATCACCCAGCTCGCCACCCTGCGGGTGCTCCAGGGCCTGGTCAGCGCCGGCGCGACGGTCGTGGCCATGGCCGTGGTCCGCGACCGCTACTCCGGCGCCGAGGCCGCGCGCATCATCTCCCGCCTCATGCTCGTCATCGCCGCCGCGCCCCTGCTGGCCCCGACCGTCGGCAGCGTCATCGCCGAGATCTGGGACTGGCGCGCGGTGTTCGTCGCCCTGGCCCTGGTCGCCCTCGTGATCCTGCTGGCAGCCGCACGGTTCCTGCCCGAGACCCTCCCCGCCGAACGACGCACGACCCAGGGGATCACCACGTCCCTGCGCGGCTACCTCGAGCTCGTCCGGGACGGACGGTTCGTCGCGCTCGCGGTGATCCCCGGCCTCTCGATGGCCCTGATCATGAGCTACGTGGCGGGGTCGCCCTTCGTGCTCCAGGAGGGGTACGGGCTGACGTCGCAGCAGTTCGCGATCGCCTTCGCGGTCGGGGGCACGTCCCTGGTCGCCGGGTCCCAGCTGAACGCCGCCCTGGTGCGGCGCGTGGGCCCGGTGCGGCTGCTGCGGCTGGGGCTCCCCGCGACGGCCGCCGTGGCCGGGTTCCTGGTGCCGGTCACGGTGCTCCAGGTCGGGGGCGTCGCCGGGTTCGTCGGCACGCTGTGGGTCTGCACGGCGCTGCTCGGGTTCGTCATGGCGAACGCCTCGGCGCTGGCCCTGACCCGCCACGGGGAGCGTGCGGGCACCGCCGCGGCCGTGATCGGGTTCATGCAGGCCGGCCTCGCGGGTCTGGTGAGCCCCTTGGTGGGGTTGTTCGGTGGCGGCGCCGGCGCGATGACCGGGGTCATGTTCGGGTCGATGCTCCTCGCGTTGGTCATCCTGGCGTTCGCCACCCCCGCGTACCGACCCGGCGGCTGGGTCGAGCTGGGTGGCGAGCCGGTGGGGACACCGGCGCCCCACTGAGTCCACCGGTCGCCGTCCACCGGTCGCTGTCCACCGGTCACGACGGCGGCACCCGTAGCCTGTCCCGATGACCTCACCGCAGCGCCGCTGGTGGCACGTGGCCCGGGACACCGGTCTGCTCGACCCGGACGGCGCGGTGCGGCGCACCGTGTTCGCCGAGGTCTCCGACCTGGCCGCGCGGACCGGGGCGATCAACCTGGGGCAGGGCTTCCCGGACGTCGACGGACCCGAGCACGTCGTCCAGGTCGCCGTCGAGGCGATCCGGGCCGGGCGCAACCAGTACCCGCCCGGTGACGGCGTCCCCGAGCTGCGCGAGGCCGTCGCCGCGCACGCGGCCGACCGGTACGGCATGCGGGTCAGCCCCCAGGACGTGCTCGTGACCGTGGGCGCCACCGAGGCGATCGCGGCCACGCTCCTGGCACTGGTCGGCCCCGGCGAGGAGGTCCTGGCACCGGAGCCGTACTACGACTCCTACGCCGCGGCCACGGCCCTGGCCGGCGCGCGGCTGGTGCCGGTGCCCCTGGTGCGTCGGGAGGGCGGGTTCCGCCTGGACGTGGACGCCCTGGCGGCCGCGACGACCGACCGCACCCGGGTGCTGCTGCTCAACACCCCGCACAACCCGACGGGCGCGGTGCTCGACGAGCACGAGCTGGCCGCCGTGGCGCGCCTGGCCCGTGACCGTGACCTGGTGGTCGTGACCGACGAGGTCTACGAGCACCTGACCTTCGACGACGCGCGGCACGTGCCGATCGCGACGCTCCCGGGGATGGCCGGGCGCACGGTGACGATCTCCTCGGCCGGCAAGACGTTGTCGTTCACCGGGTGGAAGGTCGGGTGGGTGATCGGCCCGCCGCCCCTGGTGGACGCGATCCGCACGGTCAAGCAGTTCCTCACCTACTCCGGCGGGGCGCCGTTCCAGCTCGCCGTCGCCGCCGCGCTCACCGATCCCGACGGCCGCACCGCGCACTTCCTGACCGAGCTGCGCACCTCCCTGCGCCGCCGCCGCGAGCTGCTGTGCGAGGGGCTCACGGCGGTGGGGTTCGACGCGGTGCGTCCGCAGGGCACGTACTTCGTGGTGGCGGACGCCGCGCCGCTGGGTGTCGCGGACGGGGCCGAGCTGTGCCGGGCCATGCCGACCACGGTCGGTGTGGCGGCGGTGCCGGTGAGCGCGTTCTGCCGTGACGGCGGGCCGGGGCAGCAGGCCCTCGCCTCGTGGGTGCGCTTCACGTTCGTCAAGCGCGAGGACGTGCTCCACGACGCCCTGGGGCGCCTCGAGGGCCTCCACCGCGGTTGAGGTGTCCACAGGATTGTGCACCTCTGTGGACTATGGGCATCTTTGTCCGTTTCCGGGTGCGCACGCCGGCGCCAGCGGGCACGCCCGGCAGGCTGCCGGTGGTGGCCCGGGGAACCCGCCGGGCGGAGGCGCGGTGAGCCGGTCGAGCTCGGCGTGCAGAGCGTCCACGAGCTCGCGCGGGACACCGGTGCGCCGCGCGACCACCGGTCCTGGTACGCCGCGGCGCAGAAGGTCCAGGGCCAGGGCGGCGCTCATGTGAGCAGTCGCCCCACCTGGAACACGACCGTGGCCAGGCCCCAGGCGACCGCCAGCTGGACCACGGCGCCCCCGGCTGCCCAACGGACCCCGAGCTGGCGTCCCTGCTCGGCGAGGGTCGCCACGCACGGGGTGTAGGCCAGCACGAACACCATCAGGGCTGCCGCCGCGGCGGCAGGGTGCCCGTCCGAGGACTCCTCGAGGGTCGTGCCCACCCGGGCGGGAAGCCCCTCGTCGTCCTCGTCGCCGGGCACGCCCTGGGCGTCGGGGTGCGTCTGGCCGAGCGCGCCGACCACCGCCTCCTTGGCGACGAACCCGGTGAGGATCGCAGCCGTGACCCTCCAGTCGTCCAGACCGGCCGGTGCGAGAGCAGGGCTCACGGCCTGGGTCGTGCGGCCCAGGGCGCTGTCCTCCACGGGCACGTCGGCGAACGTGCCGACACCGGCCACCGGGATCGATGCGAGCAGCCACAGCAACGTCAGGGCGGCCACGACGACCCCGCCGGCCCTGGTCACGAAGGCCCGGACGCGGCGCAGGGCCCCCACCAGCAGCGGCCCTGGCCGCGGCACCTGGTAGGCGGGCAGAGGAAGGGCGAGGGCCTCGCGTGGCTGGCCCCGCAGCAGGCCCCGACGCAGGACGAGTGCCCCGGCGACCACCAGCAGCACGCTGAGCACGTACATCCCCAGCACCGCGGTCGCGGCGTGCCGGGGCAGGACGAGCACCGCGAGCAGCAGGTACACGGGCAGTCGTGCTGCGCACGAGGTCCACGGCACCAGCAGCGCCGTGACCAGGCGCTGCCTGGCGTGGGGCAAGGTGCGGGTGGCGGCAAGGGCAGGGAGGTTGCAGCCGAAGCCGATGACGAGAGGGAGCATCGCCCGGCCGTCGAGCCCCAGGGCGCGCAGCCCCCGGTCGGCGAGCACCGCCGCCCGCGCCATGTACCCGCTGTCCTCGAGCACGCCGAGGGCGATGTAGGTGAGGGCCATGAGCGGGGCGAACGCCAGGACGGTGCCGACCCCGGCGCCGATCCCGTCCACCAGCAGCCCCTCGACCCACGTGCCCGCGAGCGGCCCGAGGACGAGCCCGGCGCGGTCCCCGACCGCCGCGACCGCCGCCTCGGTGGCCTCCATGATCGGGGCAGCGGCGCCGGTCGTGAGCCAGAACACCGCCCACAGTGCGCTGAGCAGCGCTGGTACCCCGATCCACGCGCTCAGCAGGTACCGGTCCGCGCGGTCGCTGCGGGTCAGGCGCAGGGGGCGGTGCGCGCGCGCCGAGTCCAGTGCGCGGTGGACCCACTCGAACAGCGCCGCCGCGTCGTCGACGGGGTCCTCCAGTGCTGCGGGGACCGTGGCGCCGCGCGCGTGGTCCGGCGTGCCGACCGGGTGCGTCGTGGGGTGCCACGGCGTGGTGAGCGCGTGGGCGAGGGTCGCGGCGGCGTCGGGGGAGCGGGGGTCGATCTCCGTGACGGGGCAGCCCAGGTACGCCTCGAGCCCGGCCCGGTCGGGTGCGGCGTCCCGGGCGCGTGCCACGTCCACCATGGTCGTGACCACGACGACGGGCGCTCCGGTGCGCGCCACCTGGCCCAGCAGGTACAGCGACCGCGAGGGGGCGGTCGCGTCGACGAGCACCACGACGGTGGCCCCGGGGTGTGCGTGCAGGGCGTCGGCGACGACGGTCTCGTCGGGTGAGCGTGCGACGAGGCTGTACGTGCCGGGCAGGTCGGTCACCGCGAGGTCGGCGCCGGCGGTCGTCCAGGTCCCCTGCTGGAGGACGACGGTGGTGCCGGGGGCGTTCATCACGCGTTGGCGTCCCCCGGTGAGGGTGTTGAAGAGGGTGGACTTGCCGACGTTCGGGTTGCCGACCAGGAGGATCCGGCGGTCGCCGGGTGCGAGTCCGCCGGCCTGCGGGGCGTGTCCCGGGCAGCCGGCGCTCACGGCTGGGCCGCCACGGTGACCATGAGCGCGGTGGCGCGGTCCACCGCGATCCGGTCGGCCCCGACGGCCAGCACGCGACCCCCGAACGGTGTGCGTTGCACGACCTGGACGGTGGTGCCCGGTCGCACCCCGAGCTCCTCCAGGCGCAGGGCGGGCGCCTCGCCGGTCCGCACGACACGGACGGGGGTCGTCAAGGGGCATGTCAGCAGGTCCACAGCCGGAAGGTAGACCCGAGGTTAGGCTGGCCTAACGGACCAAGGTCCTGGCCTGGACGGGCCCGCATCGAGCGGTGCAGCCAGCCGCACGGCCTCGATGGAGTGTCGACGGGCGTCGACGGAGCGTCGGGGGAGCGCGGGGCATCCGCCGATCACTACGGTGGGTCCCACACCTTTGGAGGAGGCCTGCACGTGAACGCACCCGTCGACGCGACCACCACCGACGCCTGGACCGCGCTGTCCGCCCACCGCGAGGCCCTGCGGCCGGACCTGCGCAGCTGGTTCGCCGACGACCCCGGCCGGGCCGAGCGCTTCAGCCACGTGCTCGGTGACCTGCACGTGGACCTGTCCAAGAACCTCCTCACCGACGAGACCGTCGCCCTGCTGGCGCGACTGGCCCAGGAGGTGGGCCTCGCCGAGCGCACCGAGGCCATGTTCCGGGGCGAGCGGATCAACGTGACCGAGGACCGCGCCGTGCTGCACACGGCGCTGCGCCGCCCGCCGGGCTCGAGCCCGGCACTGGTGGTCGACGGGCAGGACGTGGACGCCGACGTCCGCGCCGAGCTGGCCAAGGTGTACGCGTTCGCCGACCAGGTACGTGGCGGGGTGTGGGTGGGTGTCACCCGCAAGCCGGTGCGCACGGTGGTGAACATCGGGATCGGCGGCTCGGACCTGGGGCCGGTCATGGCCTACGAGGCGCTCAAGCCGTACACCCACCCGGACATCGACGTGCGGTTCGTGTCGAACATCGACCCCACCGACGTGGCCGAGACCCTCGCCGACCTGGACCCCGAGACCACGCTGTTCGTGGTCGCGTCCAAGACGTTCGGCACGTTGGAGACGCTCACCAACGCGCGTCTGGCACGACGGTGGCTGTGGGACGGGCTGATCGCGTCCGGCGCGATCGAGGACGAGGAGGAGGCCCGCACCCAGGCCGTGGCCCGCCACTTCGTCGCGGTCTCCACCGCGCTGGACAAGGTCGCGGCGTTCGGGATCGACCCCGCCAACGCGTTCGGCTTCTGGGACTGGGTCGGTGGCCGGTACTCGCTGGACTCGGCGATCGGCACGGCCCTGGCCGTGGCGATCGGGCCGGAGCGGTTCGAAGAGATGCTGGCCGGGTTCCACGCCGTGGACGAGCACGTACGGACCATGCCGGTCGAGAACAACGTCCCGGTCCTCATGGGGCTGCTGAACGTCTGGTACGTGAACTTCTTCGACGCCCACACCCACGCGGTGCTCCCTTACGCCCAGCACCTGCACCGGTTCCCCGCCTACCTGCAGCAGCTGACCATGGAGTCCAACGGCAAGTCCGTGCGGTGGGACGGGACGCCGGTCACCTCCCAGACCGGTGAGGTGTTCTGGGGCGAGCCGGGCACCAACGGGCAGCACGCCTTCTACCAGCTGATCCACCAGGGGACCCGCCTGGTCCCGGCCGACTTCATCGCCGTCGCTAACCCCGCGCATCCGCTCCGCGACGGCGGCACCGACGTCCACGGGCTGTTCCTGGCGAACTTCTTCGCCCAGACCAAGGCCCTGGCCTTCGGCAAGACCGCCGAGGAGGTGCGCGCCGAGGGCACCGCGGAGGATGTGGTGGCCGCCCGGGTGTTCAGCGGCAACCGGCCCACGACCTCGATCCTCGCCCCGGCCCTCACGCCCTCGGTGCTGGGCCAGCTCATCGCCCTGTACGAGCACATCACGTTCGTCCAGGGTGTGGTGTGGGGCATCGACTCGTTCGACCAGTGGGGTGTGGAGCTCGGCAAGAAGCTGGCCCTGGAGGTCGCCCCTGCTGTCGAGGGCGACCGGGCGGCGCTGGACGCCCAGGACCCGTCCACCCGGGCCCTGATCGAGCAGTACCTGACCTGGCGCGACCAGGGTTGAGGCCAGGGGAGCGGGCGGCTCTCGACGGGCCGGGTAGCCCGCTCCTGCCTACGCTGCCTGGATGAGAACCCGTCGGCGCGAACGTCCCTCCCTCTGGACCGACGGCCTGGGCCGGGCCGCGGTGCGCTCGGCCCAGGTGCTCCTGGTGCTGGCGCTGGTCATGTGCGCGCTCTGGGCGCTCGGCCAGA
The DNA here is from genome assembly GCF_000767165.1 of Cellulomonas bogoriensis 69B4 = DSM 16987. Taxonomy (GTDB): domain Bacteria; phylum Actinomycetota; class Actinomycetes; order Actinomycetales; family Cellulomonadaceae; genus Actinotalea; species Actinotalea bogoriensis. The sequence continues at coordinate 3,291 of NZ_AXCZ01000091.1, read as the reverse complement.
TCAGCGTGGTCGTGATCGCGGTGCTCATCGCCACCATCGTGGCCGCCGCGGTGAGCCCGGTGGTCTCGTTCCTGCGGCACCGCGGCATCCCCAGCGGGTTGGCGACGTGGTTCGCGATGTTCCTGGGGGCCGGTGGGCTGGGGCTGGTCATCTGGTTCGTGGTGAACGCGGTGCGCGACGAGTGGGACGACCTGGTCGACTCCGCGACCGAGGGCTTCGACGAGCTGCAGCAGTTCCTCACCCAGGGGCCGCTGGGCATCACCGACGAGCAGATCGACGAGGCCCGTCAGGAGGTCGCGGACCTCCTGACCAGCGACGCGGTGCAGAGCGGGGCGATGGCCGGCGCCGCCACGGCCGTGGAGATCATCACGGGGATCGTCCTGGGGATCGTGGTGCTGTTCTTCCTGCTGCGTGACAGCCGCCGCATCTGGGGTTTCTTCCTGCGGCCCTTCGACGCGGCCTCCCGGGAGCGTGCGGACCGGATCGGCGGCAGCGCCGTGAACGTCCTGGGCGGGTACGTGCGGGGTACGGCGATCGTCGCTGCGGTGGACGCCACGGTGATCGGTGTGGCCCTGTTCATCCTCGGCATCCCCCTGGCGCTGCCGCTGGCGACCATCGTCTTCCTGGGGGCGTTCATCCCGCTGCTGGGGGCGACCCTGGCGGGGACCCTCGCGGCTCTGGTCGCGCTGGTGGCCGAGGGGCCGGTGTACGCACTCATCGTCGTCGGTGTGGTCATCGGTGTGAACCAGCTCGAAGGCAACCTTCTGGAGCCGATCGTCCTGGGGCGCACCCTGAGCCTGCACCCGTTGGCGATCCTGCTGGCACTGACCGCAGGGACCCTGCTGGCCGGGATCATCGGCGCGCTGCTCTCGGTGCCGCTCGCCGCCGTCGCGTGGGCGGTGATCAGCCAGTGGAACGCCGCGGACGAGGTCGACGGGTCGGGCGGTGAGGATGACGACGGCGAGGATGACGACGGCGAGGATGACGATGACGGGGACGGGCTCGACCACGCGGGCGAGCCACGGCCGGGAATCGCGGCGCCCGTGCGGCCCGAGGGCGGGTGAGCGGTCGCCACGGTGGTCTCCTCGTAGGCTGTGGCGATGAGTGAGGGCCGGGTGCGGGTGGATGCCTGGACGTGGGGCGTGCGGCTGTTCAAGACGCGGTCGGCGGCCGCGTCGGCGTGCCGTGCCGGTCACGTCCGGGTCAACGGCGACCGGGCCAAGCCCGCGACTCTCGTGGGCGTGGGTGATGAGGTGCGGGTCAGGCTCCACGGCGTGGACCGGGTCCTGAAGGTGCAGGGCCTGCTCACCAAGAGGGTGTCGGCGCCGTTGGCCGCGCAGGCGTGCCTGGACCTCACCCCTCCGCCGCCGCCACGGGAGATGGCCGCACCGGCGGGGCACCGTGACCGTGGGACGGGGCGCCCGACCAAACGCGAGCGGCGCGAGATCGAGCGGCTGCGGGGACGCCGCCCCTGAGGGTCACGCGGCGGCGGTGCCCTCGGGGAACCACGTGACGGGTCCGACGATCCGGACCCCGACGGCCTGCTCCTCCGGCAGCTCTCCCTGGGTGCGGCACACCACCGGCAGGCGGACCTCGCCGGGGCAGTGGACCTCGAGGCGCACGCTCGCGTCGTGGCCGTAGAAGTAGGTGTCGACCACCCGCGCGGGCAGTCCGTCGGCGGGGTCGACCAGGTGCACCTGCTCGGGGCGGAGCACCACGGTGCCCATCCCGTCAGCGGCGGTCTGGGTGAGCGGCAGGTGCCCGAGCGGTGTCCAGACCACCCCGTCGCGCACGGTCGCCGGGATGACGACCGCCTCGCCCACGAACCGGGCGACGTCCACGTCCTTGGGGTAGCGGTACACGTCCTGGGGCAGGCCGGACTGCACCACGACACCGTCGCGCATCACGGCGACGACGTCGGCGGTGGACAGCGCCTCCTCCTGGTCGTGCGTGACGAGCACCGCGGTGGCTCCTGCGGCGTGCAGGGCGGCGCGCACGTCCGCGCGCACGGCGGCCCTGAGGGCGGCGTCCAGTGCCGAGAACGGCTCGTCCAGGAGCACGACGTCGGGTGCCGGGGCCAGGGCGCGGGCGACGGCGACCCGCTGCTGCTGCCCTCCGGAGAGCTGGGACGGCATGCGGTCGCCGTACCCGGCCAGGCCGACGAGCTCCAGCAGCTCCCCGACGCGTGCACCACGGCGGGCGCGGCGCGGGAGCCCGAAGGCGACGTTCTCGGCGACGGTCAGGTGCGGGAACAGGGCACCCTCCTGCGGGACGACCGCGACCCGGCGCCGCTCGGGTGCCACGGCCCGGCCCGGGCCGGTGACCTGCCGCCCTCCGACGGTGACCGACCCGGAGTCGGGCTGCTCGAAGCCCGCGACCACCCTCAGCAGGGTGGTCTTGCCGCAGCCGGACGGTCCCAGGACCGCGGCCAGGGCGCCGGAGGCCACCTCCAGGTCGACCCCGCGCAGGACCGGTTGGGCCCCGAAGGACTTGGTGACGTCCTTGACGGTCAACGCGCTCACGGGGGATCTCCAGCGGTCGTGGGGCGGGGCAGGCGGGTCCGGGATGCTGTCTGCGCGTAGGTGAGCAGGAACGTGGGGACCGCGGCCAGGAGCACCAGGGCCGCGGCGTAGGGGGCAGCTGCAGCGTAGGCACCGGATCCGGTCTCGGTCCACAGGCGTGTGGCCAGGGTGTCCATGCCGGTGGGTCGCAGCAGGAGGGTGGCGGGAAGCTCCTTCATGGTGACCAGCAGCACGAGCGCCGCGCCGGTGGCCACGCCGGGGCCCGCCAGGGGGAGGGTGACACGGCGCAGGGTCGCCCAGGGGCCCAGGCCCAGGGAACGGGCCACGTCCTCCAGGCGTCGGGGGCTCTGGGCGACGGAGGTGCGGACGGCTCCGACGGCGGCCGGCAGGAAGAGCACCGCGTAGGCGATCACCAGCAGCGGGACCTCCTGGTACAGGGGTCGGGCGTACCGCACGCCCAGGAACACCAGCGCCAGGGCCACCACCACGCCCGGCAGGGCGTGCCCGGCGTAGGAGGCCTGCTCCACGACGGTGACGAGCTTGCCGCGGTACCGGGCGGCCAGGATCCCGACGGGGACGGCCAGAGCGGTGGTGAGGATCGCGCCCAGCACCGAGACCGTCACCGTGGCGGTCGCCGCGTCGACCAGGCGCCCCAGGTCCAGGGTCGCCGACGTCCCGCGCGCCAGCCAGAACCCGAGCGTGGCGACGGGGAACAGCAGCGCGACGGCCGCCACGGAGCCCGCGCCCACGAGCGCGACCGGGCGCCACG
>NZ_AXCZ01000090.1 GCF_000767165.1 Cellulomonas bogoriensis 69B4 = DSM 16987 | reverse complement strand
GGCGCGTGCGACGTCGACCTCGGCGGCGATCTCCGCCTCCGCCTGGCGGGCGCGGACGGCCTGGGCCTCCAGGTCAGCGGGGTCACGTCCCGGGGCCTCGTCCACCGCCGACCCGAGCAGGCGCAGCCGCTCCCCGGCCAGGGTCGCGGTGCCGCGCAGACGTTCGCGGACCGAGGACAGCCGGTACCAGACGTCGGTCACCTCAGACAGCTCCGGTGCTGCGGCAGCGGCCTCGGCCTCCAGGTCCGCGAGCCTGCGACGTGCCGCGGTCGAGGCCTGCTCGACGTGCTCCAGCCGCGCCCGCAACGCGGTCTCGTCGGCGATCTCCTGCTCCAGGGACGCGGTCAGCTGGGCGAGGTCGTCGGCCAGGAGCCGGGCCCGGGCGTCGCGGACGTCCGCCTGGATCCCCTGGGCCCGGCGGGCGACCTCCGCCTGCTTGCCGAGGGGGCCCAGCTGGCGGCGGATCTCCGCGGTGAGGTCGGTCAGCCGGGTCAGGTTCGCCTGCATCGCGTCCAGCTTGCGCAGCGCCTTCTCCTTGCGCTTGCGGTGCTTGAGGACGCCGGCGGCCTCCTCGATGAACCCGCGCCGGTCCTCGGGGGTGGCCCGCAGCACGGCGTCCAGCTGCCCCTGGCCCACGATGACGTGCATCTCCCGGCCCAGGCCCGAGTCGGACAGCAGGTCCTGGATGTCCAGGAGCCGGCACGAGGAGCCGTTGATCGCGTACTCCGACCCGCCGCTGCGGAACAGCGTCCGGGAGATCGTCACCTCGGTGTAGTCGATCGGCAGGGCACCGTCGGTGTTGTCGATCGTGAGGCTGACCTCGGCACGCCCCAGAGGGGGCCGACCGGAGGTGCCCGCGAAGATGACGTCCTCCATCTTGCCGCCCCGCAGCGACTTGGCCCCCTGCTCACCCATCACCCAGGCCAGGGCGTCCACCACGTTGGACTTGCCCGACCCGTTCGGGCCCACCACGCACGTCACACCGGGCTCGAACCGCAGCGTCGTCGCCGACGCGAACGACTTGAAACCCCGCAGGGTCAGGGTCTTGAGGTGCACGGGCAGAGCCTAGGAGGCCGCGGGCGCCAACCCCGGGAACCACAACCCGATCTCACGCGCGGCGGACTCCGGGGAGTCCGAGCCGTGCACGAGGTTCTGCGTCACCGCCACGCCCCAGTCCCGTCCCAGATCACCGCGGATCGTGCCGGGCGCGGCCGACGTGGGGTCCGTGCTCCCCGCGAGGGACCGGAAGCCCTCGATGGCGCGGTGCCCCTCCACGACGACGGCGACGACCGGGCCCGAGGCCATGAACTCGACCAACGGGCCGAAGAACGGCTTGCCCTCGTGCTCGGCGTAGTGGGCGCCGAGCAGCTCGCCGTCCGCGGTCCGCATCTCGAGGGCCACGAGCGTGTAGCCCTTGGACTCCACGCGGCGCAGGACCTCCCCCACGAGCCCGCGCCGGACCCCGTCGGGCTTGACCAGGACCAAGGTGCGTTCAGCAGCGCTCATGCCAGCACCCTAACGGCCACGCACCTGGTGACCGCGCTCCAGACGCTCCCGGTCGATGCGCGCGCCGAGCCTCAGGGCCACCACCCACAGCACCACGAACACCGCGCCGACGACGAACATCATCGGGACCGCGACACCGACGGCGAGCACCGGGACCTGCAGCGCCGAGCCCGCGACGTACCCCGCGGGCCAACGCAGAAGCCCCGCGACGAGGACGAGACTCACCAGGAGCACACCCCCCAGGAGCCACACGACGCCGGCCGGCGCCACCCGCAGCCCGAAGGCCACCAGGGTCGCGAACAGGACGACGAACGCCTCCAGCACGAGGATCGTCCCCGCGAACTGCCGCCGCGCCGATCGGTGCACGACCGGCCCGGGGGCGTCCGGAGCGCCGCCCGGGGCCTGGGACGGGTCACCGGGCCGCGAGGTGGGGCTGCTCATCGCGCCAGGGTAACCACGTGAGGGCCGGCGCCACTCACGCGTCCGCGAGCCCTGCCCGGACCAGCTCGGCGACCGCGGCGACCGCCTCGCCCGCACCGGGGCCCTCACCGGCGACCGTCAGCTCCTGACCGTCGCGGGCACCGAGCTTCATCAGCGCCAGGACGCTCGCGGCGTTCACACCGTCGACCGTCACCGGCACCCCCGTCGCGCCGACCGCCCTGGCCAGCAATGCAGCAGGCCGGGCGTGCAACCCGTGCGGGCTGCGCAACGTCACCGTCACCGTCACCGCGTCGGTGCCGACGCCCACGTCGGACCGTCCTCGACCCTGCCCGGCACCCGGTCCGTCCGGGAGGACGGGGCCGAGCGCCGGGACCGCGCCCGTGGCCGCCCGCGCGACCTCGTCGGGACCGGACCCCAGCTGTGCCTGCACCGCGGCCGCCACCGCACCCTCGACCAGCGGTCCGTCCGGGGTCCGCACCCGGGCAGCCGCGTCGGCCTCGAGCAGCTCCACGGCCGTCTCGGCCGCCATCACCGCCGAGCCCAGGTCCGTCAGGACCACCACGTCGAGCCCGTCACCCAGGCACCCGTCGACCGCGTCGGCGACGGCGGCCACGCTCGTGCCCAGGCCACCGTCCAGACCCCCGACCGGGACCACCAGGACGTCCGGGGCCATCTGGCGAGCCATCTCGGCGCAGCCCTGCGCCACCAGGGCCGAGTGCGACACCACCACGAGCGCGACGCTCATGACGACTCCGCGGCTGCGTGCGCCGCACGCAGCAGCATCGCGGTCGACGCGGCACCGGGGTCCATGTGACCGGCGCTGCGCTCACCGAGATAGCTGGCGCGGCCCTTGGTCGCGACCATCGGCACGGTCGACCGTGCGCCCGCCTCGGCGGCGTCCGCCGCTGCGGCCAGCACCGCGACCGGGTCCGCCCCCGCACCCTCGGCCTCCTGCGCGGCGCCCACGGCTGCGGCCCACGCATCCACCATCGTCTTCTCGCCCGGAGACGCCCGTCCCCGTGAGACCACGCCCTCGAGCGCCGCCTCGAGCATCGCCACGACGGCGGCGGGGCTGAGCGACGACACACCGCTGATCTTGGCCGCACGCAGGAACGCCGTGCCGTACAACGGCCCTGCGGCCCCGCCCACCGTGGACATCATCGTGGTGGCCACCAGACGCAGGACCTCGCCGACCTGGTCCGGCACCGGCACCTGCCCGAGCTTGACCTGGACGGCCGACAGACCCCGGGCGAGGTTCTCACCGTGGTCGCCGTCACCGATGCGACGGTCGAGCTCGACGAGGTGCTCGCGCTCCGCCACGACCACCTCGGCCGACCATCGCGCCCACCGCACCGCCCACGCCGCATCCAGTGCCATGCTCCTCCTTCGTCCGACGACGCAAGCCTGCCACGAGACCGGTGCCGTGCCGCACCACCGCCCTCACCAGCGCAGCGCGGGGGTCCGGACCGGCGCGTCCCACAAGGCCATGAGCTCGGGGTCCAGGCGCAGCGTCGTCACCGACGCCCCCTGCATGTCCAACGAGGTCACGAGGTTCCCGACCGAGGACCGGGCGACCCGCACACCCGCGTCCTCGAGATGACGACGGGCGCCGCGGTACACCACGTAGAGCTCGGACAACGGCGTCCCGCCCATACCGTTGACCAGCAGGAGGACCTCGTCGTCGCCACCCAGAGCCAGGTCCTGCAGCAGAGGCTCCACCAGGTGGCCGGTCAAGGCGTCCGCGGGCTCCAGGGGCCCCCGCCGGCGTCCGGGCTCACCGTGGATGCCGACACCGATCTCGACCTCGCCCTCGGCCAGGTCGAACCCGGGCCGGCCCACGTGCGGCACCGTCGCGGCGGCCAGGGCCACCCCCATGGTCCGGACCTGGCCCACGACCCGTTCGGCGACCGCCACGACCTCGTCCAGCCCGTCACCACGCTCAGCCGCAGCACCGGCGATCTTCTCGACGGGGACCACGCCGGCCACACCCCGCCGTCCGGCGGTGAACGTGGACCCCTGGACGGCGACGTCGTCGTCGACCAGCACCGTCCGCACCGCGATCCCCTCGTCCTCGAGCAGCTCGGCCGCCGTCTCGAAGTTGAGCACGTCACCGGTGTAGTTCTTGACCACGTGCACCACACCGCGCCCACCGTCGGCCGCGCGCGACGCCGCGACGATGGCGTCCGGGGTGGGCGAGGTGAACACCGGCCCCGGCACCGCTGCGTCGAGCATGCCGTGGCCGACGAATCCCACGTGCAACGGTTCGTGGCCCGTCCCCCCGCCGCTGACCAGCCCCACCTTCCCCGACGCGCGGTCGCGGCGGGTCACGAACCAGGGGTCGCCGTGCACCTGGACCAGGTCCGCGTGCGCGGCCCCGAACCCCTCCAGGACGTCGGGGACGAACCTGTCCGCCTCGTTCATGAGCTTCTTCACCGGACCGCTCCTCCCGTCGACTCAGCCCCCACCCAGGAGCACCCTGGCCTCCGCCACCACCGTGATCGACCCGGTCACCAGGACACCGGCACCGGTCGGCGAGCCCGTCGTCGCACCCTCGGCAAGGTCCACCGCCCGGGCCAGGGCCTCGTCCAGCCTCTCGGCGGTGTGGACGCGGTCCTCGCCGAACACCTCGACGGCGACCTCGGCCAGCTCCTCCACACCATAGGACCGCGGCGACCCCGACCGGGTCACGACCACCTCGTCCAGCAACGGCTCCAACGGGGCCAGGATCTGCTCGGCGTCCTTGTCGTCGAGCACCCCCACCACCCCCACGAGGCGCTCAAAGGTGAACGCCTCCTCCATCGCCGCAGCCAGCGCCTGGGCACCGGCCGGGTTGTGGGCGGCATCCACCAGCACCGTCGGTGAGGACCGCACGAGCTCCAGACGGCCCGGGGAGTCCAAGGTCCCCAGCGCGGTCTCCACCGCGCCGGCACCCAGGGCACCGCCGTCGCGCAGCAGCGCCTCGCACGCCGCGAGCGCCAGCAGGACGTTGCGGGCCTGGTGCTCCCCGTGCAGCGGGACGAACACGTCGGTGTAGAGCCCGCCGGTGGTGCGCAGGGCCAGCAGCTGGCCGCCGACCGCCACGTCCCGGGCGGCGACCTGCAGGTCGATGCCCTCGCGCAGGACGCGGGCACCCTTCTCGGCTGCTGCCGTGAGGATGACGCCCTCGGCCTCCGGACGTTGCTCGGACATCACGAGGGTGCACCCGTCGGTGAGGATGCCGGCTTTCTCCCCTGCGATGTCGACCAGGTCGTGACCGAGCCACCGCTCGTGGTCGTGGGAAACGGGGGTGAGGACCGCGACGTCGGCGTCCACGACGTTGGTGGCGTCCCAGGTGCCGCCCAGGCCCACCTCGACGACGGCGACGTCGACGGGGGCGTCGGCGAACGCCGCGAACGCCATGACGGTGAGGACCTCGAAGAAGCTCAGGCGTGGGCCACCGGCGGCCCGGGACCGTTCGTCGACCATGTGGACGTACGGGGCGACGTCCTGCCACACCTCGACGAACCGCTCGGGGGTCAGGGGCCGGCCGTCGACCGAGATGCGTTCGGTGACGCTGCTCAGGTGCGGGCTGGTGTACCTGCCGGTGCGCAGGCCGTGCTCGCGCAGGAGCCGTTCGACGGCGCGGGCGGTGGAGGTCTTGCCGTTGGTACCGGTGACGTGCACCACGCGGTAGGCGCGCTGGGGGTCGCCGAGCAGCTCGCACACCTGCAGGACACGGTCCAGGGTGGGTTCGAAGTCGTGCTCCGGCGCCCTGTCGATGATGGCGGCGTAGACCTCCTTGAGCGCCTCGTCGGCGCGGGGGTCGTCGGTCACGGGGTTCCTCCTGCGACGGTGACGGCCGCGCCGGTGGTCGCGCCGGCCGTGAGGGTCACGTCGACCGCGAGGGTCTCGCGGGCGATCATCTCCTGGTGGGTGCGCACCGCGTCCAGGTGCTCGGCAGGGACGGTGAGGGTCAGGTGGATGCGGTCGCTGATCTGCAGGCCGGCGGCCTTGCGCTCGTCCTGGACCACGCGCACCGCGTCCCGGGCCAGGCCCTCGGCGCGGAGCTCGTCGTCGAGTGCGGTGTCGAGCAGGACGACGCCGCCGTCCCGGAGCACGGCCGCGACCCGGTCGGCGCCGAGCCCCTCGGCGACGACGGTCGTGAGGTCGTACTCGCCCTCCTGGAGGGTGACCGTGCCGTCGGGGGTGCGGACCGCGACCCCGTCGGGGGTCTGCTCCCAGTCCCCCGCCTTGGCGGCGCGGATGACGGTCTGGACCTGGCGCCCGATGCGGGGCCCCAGGGCCCGTGCGTTGACGGCGAGCCGTGAGGTCACGCCGAGCTCGGCGGGCCCCACCTCGGCCAGGTCCACCAGGGTGAGGTGCTTGACGTTGAGCTCGGTGGCGACCAGGTCGCGGTAGGGCTCCAGCGCTGCCGGGTCGGCGACGGCCACGGCGATCTCGCGCAGCGGCTGGCGGACCCGCAACCCGTTGGCCTTGCGCAGGCCCAGGGCCGCAGAGACGATCTGGCGGACCTGGTCCATGGCCTGGACGAGTGCGTCGTCGGCGGTGAGGTCGGTGGTCCGGGGCCAGTCGGTCAGGTGCACGCTGCGTCCACCGGTCAGGCCACGCCAGACCTCCTCACCGAGCAGCGGCGCGAGGGGGGCGATGACGCGGGTGAGGACCTCCAGCGCGGTCCACAGGGTGTCGAACGCGTCGGCGTCCTCGGCCCAGAACCGGTCGCGCTGGGTGCGCACGTACCAGTTGGTGAGCACGTCGAGGTGGTCGCGCAGGGCCTCGCACGCTGCGGCGAGCTCGTACCCGTCCAGGGCGGCGGTCACGGTGCTCACCAGGTCGTGGGTGCGGGCCAGGAGGTACCGGTCCATGGGCGGCAGCCCCTGCGCGCGGTCCGGGGTGACGGGCTGCGCCCGGTAGCCCTCGCCGCCGGCGGCCGCGCCCGCGTACAGGGTGAAGAAGTAGTAGGTGCTCCACAGCGGGAGCAGCACCTGGCGCACCGACTCCCGGATGCTGTCCTCGGCGACCACGAGGTTCCCACCGCGCAGGACCGGGGACGACATCAGGGTCCAGCGCACCGCGTCCGAGCCGTACCGGTCCCACATCTCGGTGGGGTCGGGGTAGTTGCGCAGAGACTTGCTGGCCTTGCGGCCGTCGTCGCCCAGGACGATGCCGTGCGAGAGGGACGTGCGGAAGGCCGGACGGTCGAACAAGGCGGTGGCGAGCACGTGCAGCGTGTAGAACCAGCCGCGGGTCTGCCCGATGTACTCGGTGATGAAGTCGCCCGGGTAGTGGTGCTCGAACCAGTCGGAGTTCTCGAACGGGTAGTGGACCTGGGCGAACGGCATGGCACCGGAGTCGAACCACACGTCCAGCACGTCCGGGATGCGTCGCATCGTGGCCCGGCCGGTGGGGTCGTCCGGGTTGGGCCTGGTCAGCTCGTCGATGTACGGGCGGTGCAGGTCCGGCTCGCCGGCCTCGTTGCGGGGCACCCGCCCGAAGTCGGCCTCGAGCTCGGCGAGCGAGCCGTACACGTCGGTGCGGGGGTGGGCGGGGTCGTCGCTGACCCAGACCGGCAACGGAGTGCCGAAGTACCGGTTGCGGGAGATCGACCAGTCGCGGGCCCCGGACAACCACTTGCCGAACTGCCCGTCCTTGATGTGCTCGGGCACCCAGGTGATCTGCTGGTTGAGCTCGACCATGCGGTCGCGGAACTCGCTGACCCGGACGAACCACGACGACATCGCCTTGTAGATGAGCGGGTTGCGGCACCGCCAGCAGTGCGGGTAGGCGTGGTCGTAGGTCTCGTGGCGGACGACGACGGCGCGCTGGGCCTCGGCGACCGCGGACAGCGGGCCGTCACCGGACTTCAGGTCGGCGATCACCTGGGCGTTGGCCTCCAGGACCTGCTGCCCGGCGTAGTCGCGGACCTCGGCGGTGAACCGGCCCTTGGAGTCCACGGGTACGACGGGCTCGATGCCGGCGGCGTCGCACACGACCATGTCGTCCTCACCGAAAGCCGGGGCGAGGTGGACCAGACCGGTGCCGTCCTCGGTGGTGACGAAGTCACCCAGGAGGACGCGGTGGGCGTGGGGCCGGCCCTCGAAGTACCCGAACGGGGGCGTGTACCGGCGCCCGGCCAGCTCGGCACCGGTCAGGGTCTCCAGGACGGTGGGCTCCTCACCGATCTCACGGGCGTAGGACCACAGGCGCGCGGCGGCCAGGACCAGCCGCTCACCTGCGAGCGCCGAGCCCTCCTGGGGGACGACCACCACGTAGTCGATGTCGGGACCGACGGCGATGGCCAGGTTCGACGGGAGCGTCCAGGGTGTCGTGGTCCAGATCAGCGCGAGCTCACCGGTCTCCAGGCGGACACCGATGGTCAGGGCCGGGTCCTGCCGCTGGGCGTAGACGTCGTCGTCCATGCGCAGCTCGTGGTTGGACAGCGGGGTCTCGTCCCGCCAGCAGTACGGGAGCACCCGGTAGCCCTCGTAGGCCAGACCCTTGTCGTGGAGCTGCTTGAACGCCCACAGGACCGACTCCATGTAGGTGACGTCGAGGGTCTTGTAGTCGTTGTCGAAGTCGACCCAGCGGGCCTGACGGGTGACGTACTCCTGCCACTCGTGGGTGTAGCGCAGCACCGAGGTGCGGCACGCCTCGTTGAAGGCGGCGATCCCCATCTGGTCGATCTGGGCCTTGTCGGTGATGCCCAGCACGCGCTCGGCCTCGAGCTCGGCCGGCAGCCCGTGGGTGTCCCACCCGAAGCGCCGCTCCACCCGCCGGCCCCGCTGGGTGCGGTAGCGGCCGACGACGTCCTTGACGTACCCGGTCAGCAGGTGCCCGTAGTGGGGCAGGCCGTTGGCGAAGGGCGGGCCGTCGTAGAACACGAACTCGTTCTCGCCCTGGGCGCCCGCGGGGCGCTGGTCCACGGACGCCTGGAACGTGCCGTCGGCCTGCCAGTGGTCCAGGACCTGGCGCTCGACGTCGGGGAGGTCGGGCGAGGCGGGGACCGGCGCGGGCGTGCCGACGTCGGTCGTGCGGTGCAGGGGGTAGACCACGGGGTGGCTCCTCATCGTCACGGTGCTGGTGCTGCAACGTGCGAGGACGACGCCGGGACGCCGCGGTACCACCTCGCTTGCCCCCGGACCGTGGCCCGGCGACCGCTCGACTGAGGCTGTGACGGGCCCACCCGTCCGGTTCTACTGGGGCCCGCGCGCGAGCCTGTTCTTCCGGAGGCTCGCCGGTGATGGCCGGGTCGACGCCTGTGGTGGCCCAGTGTAGCCGGGCGGGAACCGGGCCCAGCGGCCAGGTTCGCCCGGGCGGTTCCTCATCCCTGGCCTCTGGCTACCGATCACTCTAGGAGCGCGTGGACGCGCAAGGAGAGGAGTACTCGGGTGATGCCGCCGGTGGAGGACCAGGTCCGCGACGACGCGGCCGCCACGGCTCCCGACTGGGCCGTGCTCCTGGAGGACCTCGAGCTGCTCGTCGACTCGGACGCGGCCTCCTGCGCGCGCCGGGCGGACGAGGGCATCGCCCTCGCCCAGGTGCGCGGCGACCGGGACGCCGAGATGCGCCTGACCTACTACGCGGCCGTCGCCCGTCACCTGCTCGGCGACGACCGCAGGTCGCTCGAGCTCGCCCAGCACGCCGAGGAGCTCGCGGACCACCGGGGCGACCTGGTGTGGCAGTCCCGGTCACTGGCGTGCCGGGGACTGGTCCACCACGACCTCGGGGACGTCGAGGACGCCGTCGACCTGCTGACACGGGCGGTGGACCTGGGGCGCGAGGCCGGCGACATCACGGGGACCGCGGAGATCCTCAACTCGTTGGGAACCGTCTACACCGGCATGGTGCAGTTCGCCCCGCAGGCCGCCCAGGTGCTGACCGAGGCGCGTCGCCTGTGGCTGCAGGCCGGCGACCCCGACCGGGCGTCCATCGCCCTGACGAACCTGGCCAAGACCTACGTCGTGACCAGTGGCAGGCTCGCCGAGACGAACCCCCGCGGGGCGCTCACCGCGGCCCGGCACGCCCTGGGGATCGCCCATCAGGCCGTGGACGAGGCCGACGCCGCCGGGCTGAGCCGGACCGCCGTGGACGCCCGGCTGGCAGTGGTCGGGGCCCACATGGTCGCCGGGGACCTGCCCGCCGCCGGCAAGGTCCTGCAGGCCACCCGCGCGATGCTGGTGCGCTTCCCCGCGCCCCGGCAGCTGCTCGCCCTGCACCGGGTGCGCGGACGGTGGCTGGTGCGCTGCGGTGAGCCGCTGGAGGCCGTGGAGGTCCTGACCGAGGGCCTGCGCCTGTGCGATGAGCTGGACCGACCCGGGGAGCGACCCGAGCTGCTGCGTACCCTGGTCACCGCCCACGAGGACCTGGACCAGACCGTGGAGGCCCTGGAACGTCTGCACGAGCTGTACGAGCTGACGATCCGGCGCAACCAGGCGGTGGCCGAACGGCGTGCAGAGCTCCTGAGCTCACGGCTGGAGGTCGAACGCGCCGAGAGGGTCGCCGAGGCCGAGCGGAAGCGGGCCGCGGCCCTGGAGCAGCACAACGCGAGGCTCGCGCACGAGGCGTCGCACGATGCGCTCACAGGGCTGGCGAACCGGCGCTCCCTGGACCAGACCCTGGCCCGCTGGACCGAGGCGCACCCGCGGGACTTCGCCGTCGCCCTGCTCGACATCGACCACTTCAAGCACGTCAACGACACCTACTCCCACCAGGTCGGGGACGAGGTCCTGGCGCGCATCGGCGCCGAGCTGCGCGGCACCCTGCGCACCGGCGACGTCCCCGCACGGTACGGCGGCGAGGAGTTCGCCCTGCTGCTCGACGGGGTGCAGGCCCTGGGCGCGATGGAGACCTGCGAACGGGTCCGTCAGGCGATCGCAGCCCTGGAGTGGGGCGACCTGATCGGTGGCGAGCACGTCACGGTGAGCCTCGGCGTGGCGACGGGCGGCGCGGGGACCGACGCCGGCGAGCTCCTGTCCCGCGCGGACGCCGCCCTCTACCAGGCCAAGCGCGCCGGCCGGAACCAGGTGCGCCTGGCGGAGTGAACGGCGGTTGCGGGCGCAGCTGGTCGCTGGCCTAGAGTGGGCGCCGGACCCCGGACCGCCCCTGGCCCGGAGCAGCG
>NZ_AXCZ01000089.1 GCF_000767165.1 Cellulomonas bogoriensis 69B4 = DSM 16987 | reverse complement strand
CCGGGGTGGCCTTCTCTGCATCCCCGGTGCTCTAAGCCGTCGGCTCGCCGCGGGACGCGCGCGCTGGCATCATCGGCTCGTGCTGGCTCCACTCCTCGCAGGTGCCGCCGCGCCGGTCGGGAACGGCCTGGGTCTGCTCTTCGACGCGGTCGCCAGAGCGCGGCACGGTCGAGCCATCCACCACCACGGAACGGTCCACAACGGCACGCTCAAGCGTCACGGTGCCCGCACCGGTGAACCGTGGCTCGACAGCGTTGCGCACGACCCGGTCGTCGTGCGCTTCTCCCGCGGCATCGGAGCGCACGAGCACGCCCCTGACGTCCTCGGCCTCGGCGTACGCCACGACGACGGTGACATCCTGCTCTCGACAGGAGGCGCCGGATCGTTCGCCCGTCACATGCCACAGCTACGTCACAGGAGCCGTGGCTCCACCTACACCAGTGTCGTCCCCTACCGGACGGCTCGTGGCCCTCTGATGCTGGCGGCCCACCACCGCGGATCCACGACCATCGTGCTCGGCGCGTCCCGGCGGAGCCGCAGGTGGACAGCATTCGCGACGCTTCGCATCGGCGCCGCCATCCCACCCGATGCCCTCCCGGAAGGCTTGCGCCTCGACCCGTTCGCGTCACCACCGGGAATGGGGACCTACCCCCTCGTCGGCGCGATTCGGGGGCCCGCGTACCGCCGCTCGCAGCGGCACGGCCGCGGCTGACGGCTCAACGCAAGGGCCTTACCGCGCCAGGTCTCGTGGGCAGGTCAAGGGGGTGTGTTCACTTCGTGAACGTGCGCCGTGGGTGGTTGACGGCCCCCGTCGCCACCTCGATCGTGATGTTCGCCACTGATGCCGAGTCGCGTCGAGGGGGCACGACCGCCCGGTGGCTCCGCATGGGGGAACACATGAGAATCACAGGGTTCAGGCGCGCGCTGGTGGCAGCAGTCGCAGCCGCCGCCACCGCCGGCACCGCGACCGCGGGTAGCGCTGTTCCGCAGGAGGCGGCAGATCCAACGGTCCAGACGGCGGGCCAGACGGGGGTCGGGACGGCGGTCGCGACGGCGGTGGACGAGCGGACCGACCGGGTGGCGGAGGCGCTCAAGCGCAAGCGCCCCAGGCCGAAGCCCACACCCACGCCCACCGCCAACCCGGAGGCGGTCAAGGTCGACCGCGTGCCGACACCGGAGCCGGACTGGTGGAACTGCTCGGTGCTCTTCGGCGCAGGTGAGTGCGCAGAGATCGATCTGCCTCTGGACTACGACGAGCCGGACGGTGAGAAGACCACCGTGGCAGTGCTCCGCGTCAAGGCCCGCGACCAGGCCAACAAGATCGGCACGCTGTTCCTGAATCCCGGGGGTCCGGGCGGATCCGGTGTGTGGATCGCGGCGGACGCCGAGTGGTTCCTCAGCGACGAGGTGCTCGACCGTTTCGACATCGTCGGCTTCGACCCACGTGGGATCAACTACAGCAGCAACGTCACCTGCTGGCGCAACCAGGGCGAGGCGTATGCGGCGCTTGAGGGCATGTTCGTACCCTTCCCGCTCGGCCGCACGCAGGAGGCCGCCTACATCGGCTCTGCGAAGGCGTTCGGACGGTCGTGCTCGGAGAGCGGCAATCCGCTCGCCGGATCGATGTCCACCGCACAGGTCGCCCGGGACATGGACGTCCTGCGCCGCATGGTGGGCGACGACCAGCTCACCTACCTCGGGTTCTCCTACGGCAGCCAGCTCGGGAACGTGTACGCCAACATGTTCCCCGAGCGGGTCCGGGCGGTCGCCATCGACGGTGTGCTCGACCCCGAGGCGTGGGTCGGGACCGATGCCAACGCCGGAGTTCCCTCGACCATGCGACTGCGGTCCGGTGAGGCAGCCCACAAGGGGCTGACCGAGGTGCTCGACCGGTGCGAGGCCGCGGGGTCCGACTACTGCACCCTGGCCGGGCTCGGTGATCCCCGTGAGGTCTACGCCGAGATCGCAGCGTCGCTGCGGCGCAGCCCGTTGCAGTTCGTCGACGAGGAGACCGGTGAGGTCTACTACGAGTTCACCTACGGCAACCTGATCAACTGGATGCTCGGCAACCTCTACTACCCGGACGCCGGGTACTGGATCGACCAGGACCTGACGATGATCTACTACGAGCTGACCGGCGAGTACCCCGAGGGCGTGGACGAGGACGAGCACGCAGCAGCAGTCCGGACCGCGCTTCCGCTGAGGGTCCGGACCGCCCAGGCCCGTGGGACCGTCCCGGAGTCCGCGCCTGGCCCGCGGTCCACCACACGGTTCGGCTTCCCCTACTACAACGACAACGAGGCGTTCGCGTCCGTCCTGTGCACCGACGGCCGCAACCCCGCGAGGGCCGAGCAGTGGCGGCAGTTCGCCGCACGCGCCGACCGGTCCGCGCCGGGCTTCGGCCCGTACTGGACCTGGGCGTCCGCGCCCTGCGCCTCCAGCACCTGGACGGTGCGCGACGAGGACGCCTGGACGGGGCCGTTCACGAACGTCACCGCCCACCCGGTGCTCGTCGTCGGCAACTACTGGGACCCCGCCACCAGCTACGAGGGCGCCCAGGCTGTGGCGACCCAGCTGCCCGGTTCGCGGTTGGTCTCCAGCGACAGCTGGGGCCACACCGCCTACGGGACGTCCGAGTGCGCGACGTCGGCCATCGACCAGTACCTGATCGGACAGCAGCTCCCCGAGGAGGGGACTGTCTGCGTGGGCGACGTGCAGCCGTTCACCGAGCGTCTGACCGAACCCGGTGAGCTGGACCTGCCCGACCTCGACGAGCTCAGGACGATGGCGACGGACGACGAGCCCGGGGCACCGACCTCGGGCGAGGCCGGCGTGCCCGACCGCCTGCCTCCCGTCGTCCCGCCCGTGCCCGGCGCGTTGCCGCGACGGTGAACAGGCCTCACAGGTGCTGATCAAGCGCTGACCAGGTGGAGGAGCGGGGTGGGCGCGCATGCGCCCACCCCGCTCTGTCGCGTCGGGGCGGCCCGGCCAAGGGTCCTTCGTCCCAAGGGGCGGGCCCGTCATGGACACCGTGACATCCCGTGCCTATCCTCGCTGGCATGACCGGTCGACCCAGCGCTGCCAGCGCGCCCGCCGCGAGCACCGTCGTGTGCCCGGTGGAGTGTCGAATGCCCGGTCGGCTGCGTGCTGCCGGCGGGGCGTGTTGTCCCTGCGGGCACCAGTCGAGCTGTTGTCGCTGACCGTCACCAGACGCGCCCCGGCCGGCCCCACGTCGGGCTGAGACAGCAGTCCCCTCGAGCCACCGAGAGCCCTTCCCCTGCGTCAGCAGTTCGGGGCTGTGCGCTCACGCGACCCACCCTGAGGAATCCCATGACGTCCGCACGTCCGTCCACCACCGGTGCCCAGGGCCGGCCCGCCCCGGCCGACCGCCCGGCACGTCCGGCCCGCCCCGCACGTCCCAACGGCCAGTGGGCCGTCGACGGCCGCGCACCCCTCAACGCCAACGAGGAGATGAAGGCCCAGGACAACGGCCTCAACGTGCGCGAGCGGATCGAGCAGGTCTACTCCCGCGAGGGGTTCGACTCGATCCCCGGGGACGACCTCCACGGCCGGTTCCGCTGGTGGGGTCTGTACACCCAGCGCAAGCCCGGGATCGACGGCGGCAAGACCGCCACCCTGGAGCCGCACGAGCTCGAGGACAGGTACTTCATGCTCCGCGTCCGGGTGGACGGCGGGGCCCTGTCGACCGAGCAGCTGCGTGTGATCGGGCAGATCTCCGTGGACTTCGCCCGGGGGACCGCCGACATCACCGACCGCCAGAACATCCAGCTGCACTGGATCCAGGTCGAGGACGTGCCCGAGATCTGGCGCCGGCTCGAGGCCGTGGGGCTCAGCACCACCGAGGCGTGCGGGGACGTGCCCCGTGTGGTGCTCGGCAGCCCGGTCGCCGGGATCGCCGCCGACGAGCTGATCGACCCGAGCTGGGCCATCGGCGAGATCGTGCGCCGGTACATCGGTGACCCCGAGCTCGCGAACCTGCCCCGCAAGTACAAGACCGCGATCACCGGCCACCCCAGCCAGGACGTCGTCCACGAGATCAACGACTGCGCGTTCGTCGCCGTCGAGCACCCGGAGCTGGGTGTCGGGTTCGACCTGTGGGTCGGCGGCGGACTCAGCGCGAACCCGCGCCTGGGCGAGAGGCTCGGGACGTTCGTGACCGAGGAGCAGGTGCCCGAGGTCTGGCTGGGCGTCACACGCCTCTTCCGCGACTACGGGTTCCGGCGCCTGCGCAACAAGGCCCGCCTGAAGTTCCTGCTCGCCGACTGGGGGCCCGAGAAGTTCCGCCAGGTGCTGCAGGACGAGTTCCTCGGGTTCGCGCTGCCCGACGGCCCGCCCGCGCCGCCCCCCACCCGGTCCGGTGACCACGTGGGCGTCCACCGCCAGAAGGACGGCCTGTTCTACGTGGGTGCCGCCCCCTACGTCGGCCGCGTCAGCGGCCCGGACCTGCTGGGAGTGGCGGACCTCGTCGAGGCCGCCGGCTCCACGCGGGTGCGGCTCACCCCGTACCAGAAGCTGCTGGTGCTCGACGTGCCCGAGGACGCTGTCCCCGCGCTGGTCGCAGGGCTGCGTGAGCACCACCTGGAGGCTGAGCCCAGTCCGTTCCGCCGGTCCACGATCGCCTGCACCGGCATCGAGTACTGCAAGCTCGCGATCGTCGAGACCAAGCAGACCGCCCGGGAGGCGATCACCGACCTGGAGCAGCGGCTGGGCGACCTGGGCGACCTCAAGCCGTTGAGCCTGCACGTCAACGGGTGCCCCAACTCCTGCGCGCGCATCCAGACCGCGGACATCGGCCTCAAGGGCCAGCTCGTCATGAACGACGCCGGTGAGCAGGTACCCGGCTTCCAGGTCCACCTGGGTGGTGGGCTCGCCGCCGACGACCGGGACGAGGCCGGCCTGGGCCGCACCGTCCGCGGGCTCAAGGTCACCGCCGACGAGATCGCCCCGTACGTGGAGCGGGTCGTGCGGCGCTGGGTGGACGAGCGTGAGACGGGCGCAGGCGGGCACGAGAGCTTCGCCGCCTGGGCGCACCGGGTCGAGGACGAGGCGCTGCGATGAGCGGGACGGGAGCACAGGTGGAGACCCAGACACGCCGCGGCAGGCGTGGTGAGGACGTGCTGAGGCAGATCGTCACCGACGCCGCCCCCCGGCTCGCGGACGCGGACGCGGAGGAGGTGACCCGGTGGGCGGCCGAGGAGTTCGGCGACCTGCTCGCCGTGGCGTGCTCGATGGCCGACGCCGTCCTGCCGCACCTGGTGTCGCAGGCCGCGCCGGGCGTCGACGTCCTGTTCCTGGAGACCGGGTACCACTTCGCTGAGACCCTCGGGACCCGGGACCGGGTGGCCGCCGAGCTGGACATCAGGGTCGTCGACGTCCTGCCCGAGCTCACCGTGGCCGAGCAGGACGAGGAGTACGGCAAGGACCTGTTCGCCCGAGACCCTGCCGCCTGCTGCCGGATGCGGAAGATGGAGCCGTTGGCGGCCCAGCTCGCCGGTTACGAGGCGTGGGTCACGGGGGTGCGCCGCGAGGAGGCACCGACCCGCGCGGGCACCCCGCTGGTGACCTGGGACGAGGCCCACGGCCTGGTCAAGATCAACCCGTTGGCCGCGTGGACCTTCGACGACCTGCTGGGGTACGCCGCACGGCACCAGGTGGCTCTCAACCCGTTGCTCACCGAGGGCTACCCCTCGATCGGGTGCCGGCCCTGCACCCGGGCCGTGGCGCCGGGCGAGGACCCGCGCGCCGGCCGGTGGGCCGGCCTGACCAAGACCGAGTGCGGGATCCACCGATGACCGCCAGCGACCCCACGACCGCGACCACCAGGGGGACGACCGTGTCCGTGACCGACACCTCCGAGACCGACACCTCCGAGACCGTCGAGCCCATCGCGGTCGACAGCTCCGCCGCGCCCAACCAAGCCGAGGCGGGGCACACGACCGAGGGTGCCGGCCTGCGCCGGCTCACCCAGCTGCAGGCCCTGGAGTCCGAGGCGATCCACATCATCCGCGAGGTGGTGGGGGAGTTCGAGCGGCCCGTGCTGCTGTTCTCCGGCGGCAAGGACTCGATGGTCATGCTGCACCTGGCGGTGAAGGCGTTCTGGCCCGCGCCCGTGCCGTTCCCCGTGCTGCACGTGGACACCGGGCACAACTTCCCCGAGGTGATCGACTTCAGGGACCGCACCGTGGAGCGCCTGGGCCTGAGGCTGGTCGTGGCCTCGGTGCAGGACTACATCGACGACGGCCGCCTGCAGGACCGCGCCGACGGCACGCGCAACGTCCTGCAGACCATCCCGCTGCTCGACGCGATCACCGGTGGCCGGTTCGACGCCGTGTTCGGTGGCGGGCGCCGCGACGAGGAGAAGGCCCGCGCCAAGGAGCGGGTCTACTCGCTGCGGGACGAGTTCGGGCAGTGGGACCCCCGCAACCAGCGCCCCGAGCTCTGGAACCTCTACAACGGGCGGCACCGCCCGGGTGAGCACGTGCGGGTGTTCCCGCTGAGCAACTGGACCGAGCTCGACGTGTGGCAGTACATCCAGTCCGAGGGCATCGAGCTGCCCACCCTGTACTACGCGCACGAGCGTCAGGTGTTCCACCGCGACGGGATGTGGGTGGCCGTCGGCCCGGTGTCCCAGCCGCGGGAGGGCGAGGAGGTCCTCACCCGCACCGTCCGCTACCGCACCGTGGGGGACATGTCGTGCACGGGTGCGGTGGAGTCCGACGCGACCGGTGTGGAGCACATCGTCGCCGAGGTCGCCGCCACGCGACTGACCGAACGTGGCGCGACCCGCGCCGACGACCGCGCGTCCGAGGCCGCCATGGAGGACCGCAAGAAGGAGGGGTACTTCTGATGAGCACCTTGTTGCGGCTCGCGACCGCCGGGTCGGTCGACGACGGGAAGTCCACCCTGGTGGGACGGTTGCTCTACGACTCCAAGTCGGTGCTGACCGACCAGCTGGCCGCCGTGGAGCGGGTCAGCCGGGACCGGGGCCTGGAGCAGGCGGACCTGGCGCTGCTGACCGACGGGCTGCGTGCCGAGCGGGAGCAGGGCATCACGATCGACGTGGCCTACCGGTACTTCGCCACCACGCGCCGGTCGTTCATCCTCGCCGACTGCCCCGGCCACGTGCAGTACACGCGCAACACCGTCACCGGGGCGAGCACCGCCGACGTCGTGGTGCTGCTGGTGGACGCGCGCAAGGGGGTCCTGGAGCAGACGCGGCGCCACCTCGCGGTCGCGTCGCTGCTGCGGGTCCCGCACGTGATCGTCGCGATCAACAAGATCGACCTGGTGGGTTTCGACGCCCAGGTGCACGCCGACGTCACGGCCCAGATCGAGGGCCTGGCCGGTGGGCTCGGACTGGCGGACGTGCGCACCGTGCCCGTGTCCGCCCTCGAGGGCGACAACGTGGTGGACCGCTCCGACCGCACCCCCTGGTACGACGGGCCCAGCCTGCTGGAGCTCCTGGAGGAGATCCCCGCGGCGTCCCTGCCCGAGGAGCACGGCTTCCGGCTGCCCGTGCAGCTGACGATCCGTCCCCAGGCCGCCGCCCGTGAGGAGCAGCACCGCGACTACCGCGGGTACGCCGGGCAGATCGCCTCCGGGGTGGTGCGCGTCGGGGACCCGGTCGTGGTGCTGCCCAGCGGGCGCCGCACGACGGTGGCGGGCATCGACACCGCCGACGGCGAGCTCACCGAGGCGTTCGCGCCCCGGTCGGTGACCCTGCGGCTGGCCGACGACCTGGACGTGGCGCGAGGTGACGTGATCGCCGCTGCCGACGACGCCCCTGTCCCGACCCAGGACGTCAACGCGACCGTGTGCTGGTTGTCCGACAAGACCCTGCGCCCGGGGTCCAGGGTGCTGCTCAAGCACACCACCCGCACCGTGCAGGCCGTGGTGCGGGACGTCACCGGCTGCCTGGACCTGGACACCGCCCGCAGCGTGCCTGCCGAGACGCTGGGGCTGAACGACATCGGCCAGGTCCAGCTGCGGCTCGCCGCACCGGTCGCCGCCGAGGAGTACGTCGACAACCCCCGCACCGGTGCGTTCCTGCTGATCGACGCCCAGGACGGTGGCACCCTGGCCGCCGGGATGGTCGGCGAGCCCCTCGAGGAGGCCCGCTTCCCGGGTCGCCGCCCCTCCCAGTACTCGATCTGACCGCCGATGAGGACGACCATGGGTGTGCGACGCCGACTGGCGGGCGCCGCCGTCGCGCTCGCGGCCGTCCTGACGGCGCCGCTGGCCGGTTGCGCCGTGGACTACGGGACGGCGGCCTACGTCGGCCCTGCCGACGAGCTGCGTCTGGGGTACTTCGCGAACGTGACCCACGCCCCCGCGGTGGCCGGTGTGGCCCGGGGGACGTTCGCCGAGCACCTGGGCGGGACCGACCTGAGCGTCCAGGTGTTCACCGCGGGCCCGGCGGCGATCGAGGCGCTCAACGCCCAGGCCGTCGACGCGGTGTTCATCGGCCCGAACCCCGCGATCAACGGGTTCATCCGCAGCGAGGGACAGGCGCTGCGGGTTGTCAGCGGGCTGGCGTCCGGCGGGGCACAGCTCGTGGTGCGCGACGGCATCGGGACCGTCGAGGACCTGCGGGGCACCGAGCTGGCGACACCCCAGCTGGGCGGCACCCAGGACGTGGCGCTGCGGGCGTGGCTCGGCGACAACGGGTTGGCCACGACGCTCTCGGGCCGTGGTGACGTCGCGATCACACCGACGTCCGGCGCGCAGACGTTGCAGCTGTTCCGGGACGACCGCATCGACGGTGCGTGGCTCCCGGAGCCGTGGGCGTCCAGGCTCGTGGTCGAGGCCGGTGCGCAGGTGCTGCTGGACGAGGCCGACCTGTGGGAGGACGGGGCGTTCCCCACCACCCTGCTCATCGTGTCGGCACGGTTCCTGACCGAGCACCCGGAGACCGTCGAGGCGCTGGTCCGCGGCACCGTGGAGGCGGTGGACTGGGCCGAGGCCAACCGTGAGGACGCCGCCGCCGTCGTGAACGAGGAGATCACCCGTGTCACCGGCGCTCCCCTGCAGGAGCGCGTCCTGGAGCGCGCGTTCGCCAACATCACCTTCACGACCGACCCGGTCGCCCACACCCTCCCCGAGCTCCTCGGGGACGCGGTGCGGGTGGGAACCGCCCCTGATGCGCCCGTGGAGGGCATCTACGACCTGCGCCTGCTCAACCAGGTGCTGACCAGCGACGGTAGGCCTGCGGTGAGCACCGCGGGCCTCGGTCAGGAGTGATGATGACCTCGACCACATCGGCCTCGCCCGCTGCGACCCTCGAGCGACCCGCGGGCGACGCGGTGCGGCTGCAGGGTGTGAGCAAGAGGTACGCCGACGGGCCCGTGATCCTCGACGGGATCGACCTGCAGATCCCCCGCGGCGCGTTCGTGTGCCTGGTGGGAGCGTCGGGCTGCGGCAAGTCGACCCTGCTCAACATCATCGCGGGCCTGGAACCGCCCAGCGTCGGTGAGGTCCACGTCGAGGGTGACGGGGCGGCGCTGATGTTCCAGGAGTCCGCCCTGCTGCCGTGGTTGACCGCACGCCGCAACGTCGAGCTCGCGCTGCGCCTGCGGGGTGTCGGGCGCGCCGACCGACGCGCCCGCGCCGAGGACCTCCTCGAGCTGGTGCACCTGGGCGGGGCCGGCGACAAGGCCGTGCACGAGCTGTCGGGGGGCATGCGTCAGCGTGTGGCCCTGGCCCGGTCCCTGGCGCAGGAGCGCGACGTCCTGCTGATGGACGAGCCGTTCGGGGCCCTGGACGCGATCACGCGCGACCTGCTCCACGACGAGCTGGAGCGCGTGTGGAGGGCCACCGGGCGCACCGTGGTGTTCGTGACGCACAACGTCCGTGAGGCCGTGCGCCTGGGCCAGCGGGTGCTCCTGATGTCCAGCCGCCCGGGCCGCATCGTGCGCGAGTGGGACGTGGACGTCACCGGCGAGAGGTACATCGAGGCCCCCGCCGTGGCGAACCTCGCCAAGGAGATCACCGGCCACCTGCGCGGGGAGATCCGTCGTCATGCCGTCTGAGAGCACACCTGCCCCGGTGCCCACGGCCACCGGGGCCCCGGGACCGGACGCCGACCCGAACCGGTCCCTGGAGGTCGGTCTCGACGCGTTGCAGACCAACGCCCCCGCCCGGCGCAAGCGCCTGGGGGTGTGGCCGCTGCTCGCCCCGGTGCTCGCGATCGCCGGCCTGATCGGCGTGTGGCAGCTGTTCGTGATGAGCGGGGTGAGGCCGCGGTACATCGTCCCGGGGCCCATGGACGTCCTGACCCAGGCCGGTGCGGCGTGGGCGCGCGGTGACATCCAGACCGCCCTGATGACGAGCATGGAACGCGGGCTCGTGGGGTTCGCGGTCTCGGTCGTGATCGCCACACCCATCGGGATCCTCGTGGCCCGCGTGCGGTGGGTGCGGCTCGCGTTCGGCCCGATCATCACCGGGCTCCAGGTCCTGCCCTCGGTCGCGTGGGTGCCCGCGGCCATCCTGTGGTTCGGGCTCACGAACGCCACCGCGTACTTCGTCATCCTCATGGGGGCGATTCCCTCGATCGTCAACGGACTGGTCGCCGGTGTCGACCACGTCCCGCCCCTGTACCGGCGGGTGGGACGGGTGCTGGGGGCGGGCCCCGTGGCGCAGGTGCGGCACGTGGTGCTGCCCGCCGCGCTGCCCGGGTACGTGGCCGGCCTCAAGCAGGGGTGGGCGTTCTCCTGGCGGTCGCTCATGGCGGCGGAGATCATCGCTGTGGGTGGGGCCATCGGCTTCGGCCTCGGTTCGATGCTCCAGCAGGGAAGGGAGATCCAGGACATGACGATCGTCGCGGTCGCGATCCTGCTCATCCTCGTCGTGGGGATCCTGGTCGAGCTCCTCGTCTTCGGGCCCCTCGAGCGACGTCTGCAGCGCCGACGCGGGCTCGCGGCGGAGACCGCTCGATGACCCGACCCGACCCCCTGTACCCCCTGGCCCTGAAGGTCGCGGGCCGCGCCGTGCTCGTCGTCGGCGCCGGGTCGGTCGGGGCGAGGCGGGCTCTGGCGCTCGTGGCCGCCGGGGCGCACGTCCGGGTCGTCGCA